>JAXHLR010000010.1 GCA_034521975.1 Acidimicrobiales bacterium
TCGAGATCGTCGGCGGGTCGGTGCAGGTGCGAGGGACGCCCTCGCGCTCGGTGAGCCTCGGTGAGATCGCCGTGGCCCTCATCCCGGCCGGCGCCCGGCGGCTCGAGATGGAGCCGGAAACTCGGCGCCCAGGCTGGTTCGAGGTCACCCACATGGCCTACCCCTACGGGTTGCACCTCGCGGTGGTGCGCATCGATCTGAGACCGCATCGAGCGCTCTCGCTACCTCGTGGCCTACGACGTGGGTCTCGGCGATCAACCCCATGATGATCGAGGGGCAGATCGCTGGCGGTGCTGCTCAGGGCATCGGCGGGGCGCTGCTGCAGGCTTCAGCTACGACGAGCTCGGTCAGCCCCAGTCGGCGTCGTTCATGGAGTACCTGATGCCGACCATCCACGAGATGCCCGATGTCGAGATGCTGCTGTCCGAGGATGCGCCTGCCCTCGCCTCTCAACCCGCTGGGCGTGAAGGGAGCAGGCGCGCAAGGAAACCACCGCCGTCGGCGCGGCGCTTGCCGCCGGCGCCGTCGACGACGCCTCGGTCCGGTGTCGTCACCGAGCTCCCGATCACGCCCCAGATGGTCCGTGCCGCGGTGCGTCCATGGCCTCGACCGCGACCCCCCACCCGCACATCCGCCTGACAAGGAGAACACCATGGAAATCGTCGTTCAACCAGCCACCCTGGAACATGCACACCCCGGGTGGCTGGGCCATCCGGGTGCGAGGATCTACTACACCCAGACGCTGCAGATGAACCGCGTCGTATCGCAGCGCATCGAGACCTCGCTGCACACCGGGACCCACCTCGACGGTCCGATGCACATGGCCGACGGAGGCCCCGACATGGCGTCGTTGCCGATCGACAAGCTGATCCACGAGGGCGTCGTCGTCGACGTGTCCGGCGACGTCGGCCATCGGGACACGATCACCCCCGAGCACATCACGTCCAAGGTCGAGGTGAAGAAGGGTGACATCCTCATCGTCCCACCTGGCAGACGGGCAGCAGCACGACCCAGGGCCAGCCCCAACAGGACCTGGTCCGCTACTTCTGCATGCACCCCGGCGGCGGTGTGGAGCTCGCGGAAGTGGATGCTCGACATGGAGATCGCGGTGGTGGGGTGTCGACGTGGGCTCGGTGAACTCACCGATGAACACCACGATCCGGCACATGCGCCCCGACCTGACCAAGCGGTTCGAGGAGCACGTGGGGTATGCCCGCGCACGACTACTTCGGTGACGCACGAGTACACCCACCACCTGTCGGGCCGGCGCATCAAGGTAGACCTCTTCCCGACGCACGACCTCGCGGTCCGCGATGGATGCATCCACGCCGAGAACGTCGGGCGACATCGAGAAGGTGCTGAACCAGCGCTGCATCATCGGCGCCTTCCCCTGGAAGTTCGAGGGCGGCGAGGCCTGCCCGTGTCGGATCATGGCGTTCTTCGAACGTGGGTGACGGCATGGACGTCCGCGAGCGCGCGCTGACCGACTGGAACGGGTGCCCGCGGGAGCGGGCACCGTTCAGGCCAGCGTGTCGACCAGGAGCTTGACCGCGGTGGCGGCCAGGACGGCGAGCACCCAGATGTTGAAGGCGCGGGCCGAGATGGAGCGGCCGTAGCGCATGCCGCCGACCAGTCCGAGCGCCATTGGCACCAGGACCGTGCTAACCCGAGGGCCAGTCGTTCCAGGGTGTAGAGGCCCGCGACCGCGAGGGCCCCCATCTGGATGATGGCGAACACCAGGAACAACGTCGTGATCGAGACGACGTACGCGCTCCGGGGCATGCGATAGGCGTGGAGGTAAGGGGAGAGCAAGGGGCTCGACACCCCGGTGCCTCCTTGGAGCACGCCTCCGAGGAAGCCGATCGGTGCGGCGGTGAGCCGCGCCACGGCACCCTGGATCGAGAAGCTGGGGTGCAACAGGTCGATCATCAGGTAGATGCCGATCACCCCGGCGGCGAGGATCAAGGACATGACCTCGTCGTCGACCGTGGTCAGCACGTAGGTGCCGGCGGCCACGCCGACCACTCCCGAGAGCACCATCGCGAGCAGGTGCCGGGTCTCGGCGAGGTGCCCGAGGTTGTCGCGGATCAGCAAGACGTTGCTGACGATGCCGGGCACCACCATGATCACCACCGCCTCCTGGACCCCGATGAAGGTTGGCCATCACGGGGATCGCCACCGACGGGGAGCCCGCTGCCGGTGACCCCCTTGACGAAGGCGCCGAGGAGCACGCCGATCACGATGATGAGGACATCGCTCATGGGATGGGGTCGCTCATGGGGTGGGTCTCCGATGCGGGTCGAGTTCAGTGTGACTACACTCGAATTTCACGTATAAATGATGTTGGAGGAGAGTCGTGGAGCACCTGCTGCCCGAGCGATGCGCACTCGTCGTCGTCGACGTCCAGAACGACTTTTGTCACCCCGAGGGTGCGTTCTCCCTGGTCGGACACGACACCAGCACCGCGCGCGGCAGCGCTCGAACCGATCGAACGCCTGCGCGACCACGCCCACGCCGTCGAGGTGCCGGTCGTCCTCGTGCGGGTGGCCCACTCGCCGTGGACCGACGACCCCGCCTGGCGTGACCGGTTCCTCGGGCTACCCGAGGACCGACGTCCGCAAGGCCCCGTGGCCGCCGAGGGCACCTGGGGCGCCGAGTTCTACGGGTTCGAGCCCGACGTCCGCGACCTGGTGATCACCAAGCACCGCTACTCGGCCTTCTCCACACACCGCTGCCGTTGGTCCTGCGAGCGGTCGGAGCCTCGACGCTGGTGATCACCGGCGTGCAGACCGAGGTGTGCGTCCTGTCGACGGCAAGAGAGTGCGGCTCGACCACGGGATCCTGCCGGTGGTCGTGTCCGAGCGCGGTGGCGACGACCGACCCCGCCGCCCACGACGCGGCCCTCGGATGGGTGCGCGGTGCGGGATGGGCCCGGTGGCTCGGAACTGAGGACATCATCGAGGAGCTGGAGCCGGAACATGACCGACGACGTGGTGTGGACCATGGCCGAGTCCGACCGGGCGGCCGCGGCGAGCGGCCCGCTTCATGGCTGCGGCCGGCGTCGACTCGTACCCGGCGCTGGTTCAGCGCTCGGTCGAGGACCCGGAGTGGTTCTGGGCCGAGGTCGTCGAGCTTCCTCGGCATCCCCTTCCAGCGGCCCGCTTCACAGGTGGTCGACGTCTCCGACGGCATCGAGTGGAGTCGTTGGTTCGTCGACGGAGCGGTGGACGTGTCCGAGGTGTGCATCGACCGGTGGGCGGCGGTGGCCCCCGAACGCCCGGCCGTCATCGTCGAGTCCGAGGACGGACACACCGTCGAGCACTCCTACGCCGACCTGCTGAGCCTGGTCGAGCGGGCGGCCTCGGCCTTCCGCGAGCTCGGCGCAGGACCGGGCGACCGCATCGCCAGCTACCTTCCCATGGGTCTCGATGCCGTGGTCGTGCTGCTCGCCACGGCCCGCATCGGCGCGATCGTCGTCGCCCATCTTCTCGGGGTTCGGCGCACCCGCGGTGGCCTCGCGCTGGAACCGACTCCAGGAGCCCGGATCATGGTGTGCGCCGACTCCTATCAGCGTCGCGGCCGGGCGGTGGACATGAAGGCCGTCGCCGACTGCGTGGCCGCGCTGCAGTCGCCCCACCTCGAGCACCTCGTCGTCGTGGGCGGAGGCCAGTGCCGGCCGGGCGATCGCGATCGTTCGCGGAGGTCCGACCTGCTGCGCCACCGCGCCCACCGGCGAGCACGGCGCGGCGGCTCGATCGACGCCCCGAGCGAGTACCCCGTTCTTGCTGGCCTTCACCTCCGGCACGACCGGTCGGCCCAAGGGGGTCGTGCACGTCCACGGCGGGTTCACGGTCAAGATCGCCCAGGAAGCGGCGTTCCAGACCTATGTCCAGCCGGGAGATCGCGTCACGTGGCTGACCGACATGGGCTGGATCATGGGCCCCTGGATCACCCTGGGCGCCCTGGCCAACGGGGCCACGCTCGTGCTCTACGACGGGGCGCCGGACCATCCCGACCCTGGCCGGGTGTGGCGGTTTGCCGAGGGTCAACAGCTCACGTTCCTCGGGGTTGTCGCCGACCCTCGCCCGGTCGCTGGGTTCCACCGCACCGACCGCCCACGATGGGGTCGATCTGTCGGCCTTGCGGGCCTTCGGGTCGACGGGCGAGGCGTGGAACGAGGGGCCGTGGTGGTGGCTCTTCGACGACGTCGGAGGCCGAGACATCCCCATCGTCAACCTGTCGGGCGGTACCGAGGTCGGCGCCTGCTTCCTGTCGGTCAACCTCCTCCAGGGCCTCAAGCCGGTCTCGGTCGGTGGTCCGGCGCTCGGGATGGACGTCGACGTCATCGATGCGAGCGGCCAGACGGTTCTCGACGGTCTTCGGTCGAGCTGGCCTGTCGGTCACCGTCGGCCGGGCATGACGCGGGGCGTGTGGAACGACCCCCAGCGCTACCTCGAGACCTACTGGTCCCGGATCCCCGGCGTGTGGGTCCATGGGGACTGGGCCTCACGTGACGCCGACGGGTTCTGGTACCTCCACGGCCGCAGCGACGACACCCTGAACATCGCCGGCAAGCGGATCGGGCCGGCCGAGTTCGAGTCGGTTGCGGTGTCGGTAGCCGGTGTGGTCGCGGCCGCAGCGGTCGGCGTGCCCGACCCGGTCGAGGGCGAGTCGAGCGTGCTGTGCGTGGTGGCCGGGCCGAACCCGCCCGACGATCTGGTCGAGCAGGTGTCGGCTGCGGTGGTGCGCGAGCTCGGCAAGGCCTTCAAGCCGAGCGCCGTCCACGTCGTCGACGACCTTCCTCGCACCCGGTCGGCCAAGATCGTCCGACGAGCGGTGAAGGCGGTCCTGCTCGGCGACGACCCCGGAGACGTGTCCACGCTGGAGAACCCAGAGAGCCTGGGAGCCCTGCCGGGCTCCCCATCGCCCGAGGAGGGCCCCGACCGATGAGGTTGACCAACGAGTTCGACACCCGGTTGTCCGTCGGGCAGGTCTGGGAGCTCCTGGAGGACCCCAGCGGTGCGGAGCGAGGCCATGCCCGGTGTGAACCTTCGACCCGACGACGGTGGTGTGCACCGGGGCACGATCGAACTGCCCGTCGGCCACGACACCGGTCCGCTACGACGCTACCGGTCACGCTGTCGTCGACCTCGATCGGGATGAGGGTGTGTGCGTCCTTGGCGTCGAGGGCGCGGGCACCAGCGGCCACGGTGATCTCGATGCGACGGTCACCCTCCGGCTGACGGGATCCGGTGAGGGATCGGTCGTCTATCTCGATGCTGAGGTGCAGGTGACCGGGCGACTGGCGCGTCTCGGTAGAGGAGCGCTCGGCGACGTCTCGAATGAGCTCGCTCGTCATCTCCGGGCGACCTTGGCTCCGGAGCCCGTCGGTGCCGATGCAACCCCCGCCGTGGTGGCCGCGACCCGTGATGCCGATTCGGCCACGGTCCGAGCCGGTAGAGCAGGGGTGGCGAACACCGCACTGGCCAAGGTGGCGCCATCGATCGCGGCGGCTGCGCTGCTGGTGCTGCTGTGGCGCTGGCTGGGCCGGAGGGCCTCCTAGGCGCTCGCGCGTGCCACCAGCGCTCCCAGTGCACGACCTCGTCGAAGGGGCGGCGGTCGGGCCTGACGATCGGTGACAGGGGACGGTCGGCCGGTCGGCCCAGGGTGATGAGATAGGCGCACCGCTGGTCGCCGGGGAGGCCCATCAGGCGGCGGGCCAGATCCTGGTCGGCCACGCTGCTGTGGCCGGAGGCGATGCCGAGATCGGCTGCCGCGATCATCATGTGGGCCGTGGCCTGGCCGAGGTCGAAGGTGTTGGTGAGACGGCGGTCGTCGTCGTCGGTGGGACCTGTCACGACGGCGATGGTGGCTGCGGACTCGGCGACAGGGCCGGCTCCGGTCCAGACCTTCGACAACTCATCCAGGGTCGTGCGGTCGGTCACCACGACGAAGTCCCACGGCTGGCGGTTCTTGGCCGATGGTGACCGCCGACCGGCCTCGAGGACCCGCTCGAGATCGGCTCGGTCGATGGAGCTCGAGTCGAACCGCCGGACGTTGCGCCGTGACCTGATCGCATCCCATGTCTCCATCATTCGAGGGTACCGGTGACCCGTCCCCTTCGGGCGCGGCCGTTAGCCTCCCCTCGATGCGAGTCGGACCAATGCTCTGCCTGTCTGCGGCAGCGCTGGTGCCCATGGCGTGTGGCGACGACCGCAACGCCGACCCGCCGATCGAGATGGCCCAGGCGCCGCCCAGCTACCAGGACGACTCGGCGTTCTCCGGGCGCCACCAGATCGACGACGAGCCGCCCGCCATGCCCGGCCAGTACCGGACCCGCAGGATCGTCGAGCTCGACGAAGGGCTCGAAGCGGTCAATCTCGTCGCCCACCCCGGCCTGGAGGACACCCTGTTGGTGGTCGAACGGAGCGGACTGGTGTTGGAGCTGAGGGGCGATGAGCTGGCCGCAGAGCCGTGGCTCGACCTGACCGAGAGCATCGACTCGGAGAGCAACTACGAGCGCGGGTTGCTCGGGCTCGCCCTCTCCGAGACCCATGCCTACCTCTACTACACCGATCTCGAGGGGCACTCGAACGTGGTGCAGCACGAGCTCGATGACGACGGTCGGCCCGACACCGAGCGTGAGGACCTACTGCTCCACGTCGAACAGCCCGCCGGGACCCACAATGGGGGCATGCTCCAGCTCGACGAGCGGGGGTATCTGTGGGTCGCCTTCGGTGATGGTGGCGTCGGAGCGCCGAGCTGGAACGCGCAGGACCCGACCACGTTGCTCGGCTCGATCCTGCGCATCCGACCCACCCCCGACGGCGAGCAGCCGTACGCGATCCCAGCGGACAACCCGTTCGTCGGCGACTCCTCCCATGCTCCCGAGATCTGGGTCTACGGCCTCCGCAACCCGTGGAGCTTCTGGTTCGACGATCGCACCGGAGCCCTGTGGGTCGCCGACGTCGGCCAGGCCGAGCACGAGGAGGTGGATCTCCTCCGCCACGACGAGAGCGGCGCCAACCTCGGATGGCCCTGGTACGAGGGCTATGACCCCTACACCCCGGACCCGGACTTCGGCGCGGAACCCGACCAGGGCGACGAGCCACCAGAGGACCGCCACGACCCGCTGCTCGCCTACCACCACTCGGCTCTCGGCTGCGCGATCGTGGGAGGCGAGGTCGCCCGGGACGGGCCCGATCGCCTCGAGGGCGCCTACCTCTTCGGCGACCTCTGCGACCGTCGCGTCGTCGCGCTGTGGCCCGACGGCGCCGACCGCGACGAGGTGGTCGAAGTGGTGGCGACCGCCCCCGCCGACCTGACCTCGATCGGCGTCATCGACGGCGATGTGTATCTGACCACCCGAGAGCCGGGCGGGGTCCACGTGCTGGAGCGCGGCTCGGCCAGTGACCGAGCTCGACGTGGTGGGTGAGTGCGGGAGGAGGGACTTGAACCCTCACGTCCTTTCGGACACAGGAACCTGAATCCTGCGCGTCTGCCAATTCCGCCACTCCCGCGAGCAGCGTGGAGAGCGTATCGCGCCACCACGGGCCTCCCGCCATCGGGGCCTCGCTCGGGCCGGTATGGTTGCAGGACCATGGGCCTACAAGCGTTCGAACGGCGCCTCGAGCGCATGGTCGAAGGGGTGTTCGCCCGCGCCTTTCGGTCGGGGCTGCGTCCGGTCGAGCTCGGCCGGCGCCTGGTGCGGGTCATGGACAGCCAGCGCTCGATCGGGGTGTCGGGCCGCCCGGTGGTGCCCAACGCCTTCACGGTGTTCCTTGCGCCCGACGACCACGAGCAGTTCGCCGAGATCGCCGACACGCTCATCCGCGAGCTCTGCGACGCGGCCCGCGAGCACGCTCGCGACGAGGGCTACTCGTTCATGGGGCCCATCTCGGTCGAGCTCGTCGTCGATGAGAACCGCCGCAAGGGAAGCTTCGAGGTCGAGGGCCGGCTCCGCGAAGGCGAGGGTGGAGGCGGACCCGGCTCGCTGCTGTTGCCCACCGGCGAGCGTGTGCTGCTCGGCGAGTTCATCGTCACCGTGGGGCGCATGCCCGAGTCGACTCTGGTGCTCGCCGATCCCAACGTCAGCCGGAACCACGCCGAGGTCCGCCCCCAGGGCGACGGCTACGTGGTGGTCGACCTCGGCTCCACGAACGGCACGCGGGTCAACGGAGTGAAGGTCTCCGAGCATGCGCTGCGCGACGGCGACGAGATCATGTTCGGCAACACCAGGGTGACCTTCACCGCGTCGTGATCGTGGCGTGATCGTGGCGTGATCGTGGCACGTCGGCCGGCGCGCACCGAGCACTGCGGGGCAGGCCGGTAGGCTCACCGCTCAGTGTCCGAACCGTTGTTGAACGTGCTCAAGATCTGTCTGCTGGTACTGCTGTACCTGTTCTTCCTGCGCGTCCTGCAGGCGGTGTGGAGCGAGGTCAACGGCCCGCGGCGAACCCAACGCGGTCGGCGGGGGCGGACGGGAGACCACAGCCGGGCGGCCGAGTCGGTCCCCGGTCGGGCCACCAAGCGGGTCGCCCTCGCCGGCGGCCGATCGGCCGCTCGGGGCCCGGCCGGCCTCACCGTCGTCGAGCCCCCCGACGAGGCGGGTCGCACCTATCCGCTGGGCGACGAGATCACCGTCGGTCGTGCCGCAGGCTGCCAGGTCACCCTCGATGACACCTATGTGTCCCAGCTCCATGCCAGGATCTTCCAGCGGGATGGCGAACTGTTCGTCGAGGACCTGGGCTCGACCAACGGCACCTACCTCAACCGCACCAAGGTCTCGGGTCCCATGGCGATGAAGTCCGGTGACCGCCTCCAGGTCGGCTCGGTCGTGATGGAGCTCACATGATCCACCTTCGATCCGGCGCCCGTTCCCACGTGGGGCGCCTGCGTGACAAGAACCAGGACTGTGCCTTCGTCAGCGAGCGCGTGGTCGCCATCGCCGACGGCATGGGCGGACCTCCCGGTGGGGACGTGGCCTCGCTGCTGGCGGTCGAGTCGCTCCGCACGGCCATGGCCGACCCCGAGATCGACACCCTCGCCGACGCGTTCCGGTGGGCCAACACCCAGGTGTGGGACCGCTCCGCCGAGCGGGACCTGCGGGGGATGGGCACGACCCTGTGCGCGCTGGCGCTGGTCGACGACGGCTCCGATGGTGATCCGCCGCAGCTCGCGATCGCCAACGTCGGCGACTCTCGCATCTACCTGTTGCGCGACGGCGACCTCGAGCTGCGCACCGAGGACCACAGCCTGGTCGAGGAGATGGTGCGCGACGGGCGCCTCACCGCCGAGGAGGCCCTCGCCCACGGCCAGCGCAACATCGTCACCCGCGCCATCGGCATCGCCCCCACCGTCGAGGTCGACTCGTGGGAGCTCGACGCCGAGCCCGGAGACCGCTACCTGCTCTGCAGCGACGGCCTGTTCAACGAGGTGGAGCCGAACCGCATCGCCGCCACGCTGCGGCGCCTGGCCGATCCCGATGAAGCGGCCAGCGAGCTGGTGTCGTTGGCCAACCAGGGTGGGGGACGCGACAACATCACCTGTGTGGTGGTCGACGTGGCCGAAGGTCCGCCGCCCGCGGGCGACCCGGGCTCCTTCGGCGACCGGGTCATCGTCCCCATGCCCGACACCGTCGGCGATCTTGCCGGGTTCCTCGCTGCCGGTTCCGGCGATGGCGGTGAAGCCGGAGCCGTCGGGACTGACCGGTCGATGCTCCCCGACCAGGGTGACGACGGCGAGGACGCCGGGGGGAGGTTCCGACTCCTCACCTGGCGCACCGGGCTCTTCTTCATCGCCGTGGTGGCGGTGTTCGCGGTCGCAGCCGCGGCGGTGGTCTGGTACGGCCGAAGCGGCTACTTCGTCGGCGTCGGCGACTCCGGGGAGGTCGCGGTGTTCGAGGGTCGTCCCGGGGGCCTGCTGTGGTTCGACCCCACCCTGGTCGAGTCGACCGGCGTCGACGTCGACGACCTCACCCCGGTGCTGCGCGAGTCGGTGGAGGCCGAACCGGAGTTCGCGAGCTTCGACGAGGCGCGCCGGTTCCTGGCGAACCTCGCCGACCAGCTCGACCGCTCCGGGCCGACCTCGACGACACCCCCCACCGTCACGACGACGTCGACCATGAGATCCACGACGACGACGGAAGGATCGGTCACCACCTCCTCCGATCCGACGACCTCCACCCCGGTGTCGTGACCGAGCTGAGATCGTTACGGAGGCGGGTCGAGCTCGGGCTCATCCTGCTCGGCACCATCATCACCGCCTCGGCCTATGCCCTCGCCGGGCTCGGGACCACCGCCTCGTTGCCCGCCGATGTGGTGCCGTTCCTCGGCGTGGTGCTGGCCCTGATGATCGTCGCCCACCTGGCGGTTCGGCGCTTCGCCCCCAACGCCGACGGGCTCATGCTGCCACTGGCCGCACTGCTCAACGGCATCGGCTACGTCTTCGTCGCCCGCCTCGACACCGAGCTGGCGGCACCGCAGGCCACCTGGACTGCGCTGGGCATCGCCGCCTTCGTCGCCACGTTGATCGTCGTGCGTCGGCCACGAGACCTGCAGCGCTACCGCTACACCTTCCTGCTCGTCGGCATCCTGTTGCTGCTGCTGCCGTTCACCCCGTTGGGCTTCGAGAACCTGGGTGCCCAGATCTGGGCACGCATCGGACCGATCGCCTTCCAGCCCGGTGAACTGGCCAAGCTGGCGTTGCTGCTGTTCTTCGCCGGCTATCTGGTCGAGAACCGCGAGCTGCTGTCGGTGAGCACCTTCAAGATCGGTCCCCTGATGCTCCCCGACCCCAAGCGGCTGGGTCCGTTGCTGCTGGCGCTCGGCGCCGCGCTGGTGATCTTCGTCTACCAGAGCGACCTCGGCCCGTCGCTGCTGTTGCTGATGCTGTTCCTGGTCATGGTGTGGGTGGCCACCGAACGGCTCTCGTACCTCGTGCTGGGGAGCTCGCTGTTCGCCCTCGGCGCCTATGTGGCCTACACCCAGTTCAGCCACGTTGCGCCCCGCTTCGAGGCGTGGCTCGATCCCTGGAACCCCGACCTGGTGCGGGGTGAGGCCTACCAGATCGTTCAGGCCACCTATGCGCTCGCCCAAGGTGGTCTCACCGGAACCGGTCTGGGCCTCGGCAACCCCGAGCGCGTCCCCGTGGTCACCACCGACTTCGTCTTCGCCGCCATCGGCGAAGAGCTGGGTCTCCTCGGCGGCACCGCCGTCCTCATCTGCTTCCTGTTGCTCGTCGGGTCGGCGCTGCGCCTGTCGATCGTGGCCGACCACGCCTTCGACAAGCTGCTCGCGGTCGGCATCGCCACCCTCATCGCCACCCAGGCCTTCATCATCGTCGGCGGGATCACCCGGCTGTTGCCCCTCACCGGGATCGCTCTGCCGTTCGTGTCCTACGGCGGTTCGTCCCTGGTCGTCAACTACGTGTTGCTGGCCCTGTTGCTGCGGCTCTCCGACGACGTCACCACCCGCCAGCTCCGCCGCGTCGAGCGTGAGGCGGTGCCGGCGTGAACCGCCAGATCCGTCGCCTGACCATCGCCATCATGCTCTGCTACCTCGCCCTGTTCGCCCAGCTGAACCGGGTGCAGATCTTCGACGCGCAGGCGCTGCGCGACAACCCCGACAACACCCGCGACGTGCTGGCCAACTACAGCCGGCCACGGGGCACGGTCTCGACGATCGACGGGGCGGTGGTGGCGCGAAGCGTCGAGGTCGACACGCCGCTGCAACGTCAACGGGAGTATCCCGAGGCCGATCTGTTCGCCCAGGTGTCGGGGTTCTTCTCCCTCCACTACGGCTCCACCGGGGTCGAGCAGGTCTACGACGAGGAGCTGGCCGGACAGACCCCCGAGCTCGAGCTGGAGAGCCTGTCCGACCTGTTCGTCGACCGGGATCGGTCCGGCAGCGTGGTGCTGTCGTTGCGCAGCGACGTCCAGCGTGTCGCACGCGACGCGCTGGGCGAGCGGGAGGGCTCGGTCGTGGCGCTCGACCCCCGCAGCGGCGAGATCCTGGCGCTGTGGTCGTGGCCCTCCTATGACCCCAACCTGATCAGTGCCCCCGACATCGAGCGGGCGTCGGAGGCACGTTCGTTGTACCTGCTCGATCCCGCCGACCCGATGCTCGGCCGGGCGTACCAGGAGCGCTACTTCCCCGGCTCGTCGTTCAAGGTGGTGGTCAGCGCCGCCGGCCTCGAGAGCGGGCGGGTCACCATGGACGAACCGTCGTACGAGCCGGTGTCCTCGTGGACGCCTCCGCTCACCACCCGTCCCATCACCAACGCCGGTGGAGCCGTCTGCGGCGGCACGCTGGCCGAGATCCTACGGGTGTCGTGCAACACCGCCTTCGCCGAGATGGGAGCACTCACCCTCGGGCCCGAGGTGCTGGCCGAAGGAGCCGAAGGGTTCGGGTTCAACGGCCGCCCGCCGATCGACCTACCCGCACCTGCGCGGTCGGTCTTTCCCACCGACTACGGCGAGCCCCTGTCGACCCCCGACCTCGACGACCCCGATCCCGACGTGGCAGGCACGGTGTACGAGAACACGCCGGCACTGGCCCAGGCCGCCATCGGACAGCACGACGTCGCCGCCACTCCGTTGCAGATGGCACTGGTGGCAGCTGGTGTCGCCAATGGCGGGGTCATCATGGAACCGCGGGTCGTGCACGAGATCCGCAACGCCGATGGCGACCTCGTGGAGCGGCTCCAGCCCTCCGCCTGGCGCCAGGCGATGAGCCCCTCGAACGCAGCCGCCCTGCGCCAGGCCATGATCGGGGTGGTCACCGGGGGAACCGCGTGGCGCATGGCGATCCCCGGCTACGAGGTGGGTGGCAAGACCGGCACCGCCCGCGTCGCCGAAGATGTCACCAGCACCCACGCCTGGATCGTCGGCTTCGCCGGTCCCCAGGGCGAGACCCCCCACGTCGCGGTGGCCGTGGTCGTGCTGGCCGACGAGGATGTGGGCGAACAAGCCGGTGGTCGGGTGGCCGCACCGGTTGCCCGAGCGGTGCTCGAGCGGGCACTGTCGCCAGCCTCGCCCGTCCGGGTCGACGACCCGCCAGATCCATCGCCGGACGGCGCGCCGGATGACGCGCCGGATGACGCGCCGGATGACGCGCCGGATGACGCGCCGGAGTAGCGGCGTCGCCACCGACGCCGTGCTCTGACCCATACTTGTGCGGCGACCGCCCGAGGAGGCATCACACGTCCCATGTCCGACCAGGAGCCCACGGTCTACAACGGCCGCTACGAACTGCATCGCCAGATCGCCCGCGGTGGCATGGCCGATGTCTTCTTGGCACGCGATCGCCTGCTCGACCGCCCGGTCGCGGTCAAGGTGCTGTTCTCACAGTTCGCGAGCGACCCGGCCTTCGTCGAGCGGTTCCGGCGCGAGGCCCAGTCGGCGGCGAACCTCAACCACCCCCACATCACCAGCGTGTTCGACTGGGGGGAAGAGGGTGGGACCTACTTCATCGTCATGGAGTTCGTCGACGGGCGGAGCCTGGCCGACATCCTGCGCTCGGAGGGGATGCTCCACCCGGACCGGGCGGCCGACATCGCCACCGACGTGGCCGCCGCGCTCAGCTTCGCCCATCGCAACGGCGTGGTGCACCGCGACATCAAGCCGGGCAACATCCTCGTCACGCCGAGCGGGCAGGTGAAGGTCACCGACTTCGGGATCGCCCGTGCCTTCGGTTCGTCCACCGACGCCAACCTCACCCAGACCGGCTCGGTCATGGGGACCGCCACCTACTTCTCCCCCGAACAGGCCCAGGGCCGGCCGGTCGATCCCCGAAGCGACCTCTACTCGTTGGGCATCGTTCTCTACGAGATGCTGGCCAGCAGGCCCCCGTTCTCCGGCGACAGCGCCGTGTCGACGGCGTACATGCACGTCCAGGAGCGGGCCGAGCCCCCCAGCTCGGTCAACCCCCGGATCCCCCCGGCCATGGACGCCATCTGCATGCGGCTCCTCGCCAAGGATCCCAACGACCGCTATCCGTCGGCCGAAGACCTCAGGGCCGACCTTCGACGCTTCCGCGAGGGCCAGCAGGTGCTCGCTGGTGGTGGGGTCCCAGCCGCGGCCGCGGCGGCCCCGGCAGCAGCGGCTGCTGCTCCCGGTGCCACCGCCTCCATGCCGGTGACCACCGTGCCGCCAGGTCATGACACCTACGACGATCTCGATGACGACGACTACGACGAGCCTGCGAACCGGACCGGCTGGTTCGTCGCGGGACTGGTCGTGCTCATCGCGGTGCTGGTCGGTCTCCTCGCGATCTTCGCCAACGCGCTCGGCATCGGTGGTGGAGAGACCGGGACCCGGATCGAGGTCCCGGGCGTGGTGCTCCTGGACGAGACCGAGGCGACCGAGGTGTTGGAGGCCGAAGGGTTCGACGTCGACGTCGACTACGAGGCCAACGTCGAACACGAGCCGGGGATCGTGTTCGATCAGGACCCGACCGGCGGTTCGATGGAGCCCGAGGGCAGCACCGTCACCATCATCGTCAGCCAGGGCGACGAGGAGTTCGCCATGCCCGAGGTCGTCGGGAACTTCGAGGAGGACGCCATCAAGTTCCTCGAGGACCGGGGGCTGGTGCTGGGCGACGTGAACCGGGTCTTCGACGACGAGAGCACCGAAGGCGAGGTGCTCACCCAGTTCCCTCCGGCCGAGCAGATGGTGACCCGCGGCGACGCGTTCGACCTCACCGTGTCCCGGGGCCCCGAGGAGATCGAGGTCCCCGACGTCCGTGGCGACACGGTCGACGACGCGGTGTCCACGTTGGAGGAGGCGGGGTTCCAGACCCGGCTCGAGGAGGAGTACTCCGAGACGGTGGACGAGGATCGAGTCGTTCGGACCGATCCCCCGCACCGCACCGATGCCCCGAGCAACTCGTTCGTGATCATCTACGTGTCGCGGGGGCCCGAACCACCCGAGGAACGTCCGGTGCCCAACGTGGTGAACCTCACCCAGCCGACCGCCGAGGGACGTCTGTCCGACGCCGGGTTCGTTCCCGAGGTCACCTTCTCGGCGTCGGACAGCGTGCCGTCGGGGTCGGTGATCACCCAGGACCCCGCCCCCGGTACCGAGCTGCTCACCGGGTCGCCGGTGGAGATCGTGGTGTCCACCGGACCGAGCCCGACCAGTACCACGTCCTCGTCGACCACGACCACCACCGACGGCGACGTCGACGAGATCCCCTGATCTGTTCCCGGTGCTCCGGGTTCAGGGGGTCCGGGCGCGGTCGAGAAAGTTGGCGATGAGGTCGTGGCCCGCCGCGGTGAGGATCGACTCGGGGTGGAACTGCACTCCCTCGACGTCGAGGCTGCGGTGGCGCAGCCCCATCACGGTGCCGTCGTCGGCCTCGGCGGTGATCTCCAGCACGTCGGGCACCGAGTCACGGTCGACGATCAGGCTGTGGTAGCGGGTGGCCTCGAGTGGTTGGGGCAGCCCCGCGAACACGCCCTGCCCCCGATGGCTGATCAGGGAGGTCTTGCCGTGCATGACCTCGGCGGCTCGAACCACGGTGCCGCCGTAGAGCGCGCCGATGCACTGGTGTCCGAGGCACACGCCGAGGATGGGAACCCGTCCGGCGAGGCGGTCGATGACGTCGTTGCTCACCCCGGCATCCTCGGGTCGTCCCGGTCCGGGGCTGATGAGGACAGCGTCGGGGGCCAGGGCCTCGATCGCGTCGAGGTCGATGGCGTCGTGGCGGTGCACGATCGGTTCGGCCCCCAGCTCGCCCAGATACTGCACGAGGTTGTAGACGAAGCTGTCGTAGTTGTCGATGACCAGGACCCGGGTGCTCATTGGGCGCTCAGGGTATCCGCGTCGCGGTGCCGTCCTCGACCGGGTTCGGTGCGAGGTGAGTTCCCGGCCGCCACCGCCGGTCGCTAGTGTCGGGTCCATGGCCACACCGCCGAAGAAGAAGCCGACGAGCGGGAGGGTCACCCCCAAGGGAACCCGCCCCGACGATCGTGGGGCCCACGTCGAATCCGGCCCAGATGCCAGGGGCCGTGCGCTCAACTCGCGCTACACCGCACCGGTGCCGGTCACCGAGAAGGTGAGCCCCCCATGGGTGGCACCGACGATGTTCGGGCTGCTCGGACTGGGTGCGCTGACCATCATCGTCAACTACCTGGACCTGCTGCCGGGCGGCACCGACAACTGGTACCTGTTCCTCGGGCTGGGGTTCATCCTCGGCGGCATCGTCATCGCCACCAGGTTGCACTGACCTCGGCGTCAGGTGAACCCCGGGTGTCGGGACGACGGCCCCCAGGTGTGACAGAAGTTACACCTGTGTGACCCTCCCCAGGTCCGTCCACAGCCTGTGGACAACCCGTCACTCGATGGGCGCGACCAAGTCCATCTCCTCGAGACAGTGCCGGGGAGGCGGCGGTTCCTCGTCGGGGGCCGCGGTCATGCGCATCTCGGTGCCACAGATGGAGCAGCGGTACTCGAGTCGCACCTTGCGGAGCTCACCCGGTGGTGGTGGCTCGGGTGGCGGTGCTCCCAGGCCTCGCAGCATGGCGAACCCCACGCGCAGGATCACATATGCGGCTGCCACCGCGATCAGCACTCGGACCAGGTTCATGCCCCGTCCACGATAGAGGTCACCACCGCCGGCGCGTCCGCGCGGTCACCCCAGGCGCTCGATGATGGTGGCGTTGGCCATGCCGCCGCCCTCGCACATGGTCTGCAGGCCGTAGCGCCCGCCGGTGCGCTCGAGCTCGTTGAGCAGCGTTGTCAGCAGCTTGGTGCCCGAACAGCCGAGCGGATGCCCGAGGGCGATCGCGCCACCGTTGGGGTTGACCTTCGACATGTCGGGATGCAGCTCCTGCTCCCACGCCAGGACCACCGAGGCGAACGCCTCGTTGATCTCGGTCAGGTCGATGTCGTCCATCGAGAGCCCCGCCCGCTCCAGCACCTTCTTGGTCGCCGGGATCGGGCCGGTGAGCATGGTGATGGGATCGACACCGGTGACCGAGAAGCTGTGGAAGCGGGCACGGGGGGTGAGCCCCAGCTCGGCAGCCTTCTCCTCGCTCATGATCAGGGCCGCTGAGGCACCGTCGGTGATCTGTGACGAGTTGCCGGCGGTCACTTTGCCATCGGGTTTGAACGCGGGCTTGAGGTTGGCGAGGGACTCGACGGTGGTGTCGGGGCGGATGCCCTCGTCGGCGGTGACCGTCTCGCCGGTCTCGATGATCCGGCCGGTCTCGCGATCGAGCCGCTTCTCGGCGACGGGGATGATCTCGTTGTCGAACCGGCCCTCGGCGGTGGCGGTGGCGGCACGCTGCTGTGACCTGGCCGAGAAGGTGTCGAGGTCGGTGCGGGAGAGGTTCCACTGGTCGGCGATGAGCTCGGCGGAGATGCCCTGTGGCACCAGGCCGCCGGCATCGGCGTAGCGGTCGCCGACGAGCGGACCGAACGGAGCGCCGAGGTCCTTGCCGATGGAGGCTCCCATGGGCACCAGGCTCATGACCTCGACCCCTGCGGCGACCACCACGTCGTAGGCCCCGGCCATGACGCCCTGGGCGGCGAAGTGCGCCGACTGCTGGGACGAGCCGCACTGGCGGTCGATCGTGGTGGCGGGGACCGACTCGGGCCACCCGGCGGCGAGCACCGCGTTGCGGCCGACGTTGAGCGCCTGTCCGCCGACCTGCATGACACAGCCCATGATCACGTCGTCGACGGTGGCGGGGTCGAGTTGGTTGCGCTCGGCCAGGGCGGCGAGCACCTGGGCGGAGAGGTCGGCAGGATGCCACCCCGACAGTTGACCGTTGCGCTTGCCGCCGGCGGTGCGGACGGCGTCGACGAGGACTGCGTTGGGCATGGTTGCTCCTGATCTGGTGGGTGTCACCCCGCTGTGGGGGCGGGATGGGGGCCCCGAATCGTCCGCCATTCGTGGGTGATCCCCGGACCGGATTCTCGCGAGGAGTTGACCGTGCGGTCAATCGGAGCGCGACGAATCCCGACCGCGACGAGCTCCCCCCTGCCAACTAGTGTGACCCCCGGTCATCGACCGCCGCGACGAGAGAGGGGATGCAGCGATGCTCACCAACGAGGACCTGCTCGAACGAGTGGCGGGGCAGACCATCTCGTCGCGATTCCTCGAGACCGCCCGAGACCTCGCGGATCACGTCGCGCTCCGGTGGAGGACCGACGACGGGGCATGGCACGAGTGGACCTTCGCCGACTACCTCGACCGGGTGGCGCGGGCCGCGGCCGCCTACCGGGCCCACGGCGTCGCCGACGGCGACCGGGTGGTGCTCATGTTGCGCAACGTCCCCGAGTTCCACGTGCTCGACATGGCGGCCTACTTCGTGGGTGCCACCCCCGTGTCGATCTACAACTCGTCGTCCCCCGACCAGATCCAGTACCTGGTCAACCACTGCGGCGCGGTCCTCGGGATCGCCGACGATGCCGCGTTCCTCGACCGGTTCCAGCAGGTCCACGCCGACATGGCGACGATGACCACGCTCGGCATCGTGTCGGACCCCGACGGCGCTGCCGGTGGCGACGTCGTGACCTTCGACGACATGTTGGCCAACGACCCGATCGATCTGGACCAGGCGGCCACGGTGGCCCAACCCGACGATCTCGCCACCATCATCTACACCTCGGGCACCACGGGACCGCCCAAGGGTGTGATGCTCACCCACACCAACATCTGCTGGACCGTCGAATCGCTGAAGGAGACCATCGGTCTCACCGAGTTCGTCGGCAAGCGCCTGGTCTCCTACCTGCCGATGGCCCACATCGCCGAGCGGATGACCTCGCACTACCAGCAGTCGATGCTGGGGTTCGAGGTGTCCTGCTGCCCGGACCCGGGCCAGATCGCGCAGTACCTGGGCGAGGTGCGGCCCAACATCATCTTCGGCGTCCCACGGGTGTGGGAGAAGATCTACGCGGGGGTCACCGCTGCCCTGGCCGCCGACCAGGAGCGGGCGAAGCAGTTCAACGAGGCGATCGAGGCGGCGTTGCCCATCGTCGAGAAGATGGACTGGGGAACCGCCACCGACGACGAGGTCGCCACCTGGGAGTTCCTCGACCAGGTGGCCTTCTCCACCGTGCGCGGTTTGGTCGGGCTCGACCAGGCCGAGGTCGCCATCTCGGGAGCAGCGCCCATCCCCGGAGATCTGCTCGCCTGGTTCCGCGCCGTGGGCATCCCGCTCAGTGAGATCTACGGCATGTCAGAGAGCTCGGGGCCCATGACCTATGCCGCCAGCCAGGTGAAGCCGGGCTGGGTCGGGCCAGGCATCGTCGGCTGCGAGGTCAAGCTGGCCGATGACGGCGAGATCGTGTGCCGGGGCGGAAACGTCTTCGTCGGCTATCTGAACAACCCCGAGGCCACCGAGGAGACGCTCGTCGACCAATGGCTGCACTCGGGCGACATCGGTGAGCTCGACGCCGACGGCTACTTCCGCATCGTCGACCGTAAGAAGGAGCTGATCATCACCGCCGGCGGCAAGAACGTGAGCCCCGCCAACCTCGAAGCTGCGCTCAAGATGATCCCGCTGGTCGGCCAGGCCTGTGCGGTGGGCGACCAGCGCCCGTTCATCGCCGCGCTCGTGGTGCTCGACCCCGATGTGGCGCCGTCGTGGGCGGCCAACGAGGGGCTCGAGACCACCGCCCTGGGCGAACTGGCCGACCACCCCCGGGTGGTCGAGGAGATCGAGCGTGGCCTCGAGGAGGTCATGGCTCCGTTCAACAACGCCGAGCGGGTCAAGAAGGTGAAGATCCTCGGCGAGGAGTGGTTGCCGGACTCCGATCTGTTGACCCCCACGTCCAAGCTGAAGCGGCGGGGCGTCCTGGCGCGCTACGCGGAGGAGATCGAGTCGCTCTATTCGTGACCGTCCTGCAGGGATCCACCACCGCTGGTGGCTGAAATGTCTCGAAAAGTGGCTTTGGTCCCTTCACGGCCGTCGCGCAGGCTCTACGCTGTATGTGGCAGCGCCGAAGGAACGCCACGACCCTCGGCGGACAGTTTGGACGCTGCTGTTCATCTGAGGTCATTACGCGAGGACGGGCTCACCATGAGCGTCACCATCGAGACGGTCGTCGATGATCCTGCGGTCGTCGAACAGTTCCTCGGTCTGTACCGGTCGGCGTTCGCACCGCTCGACTCGCTGGCCGCGGCGCGGCAATCGCTTACCGACGACGAGTTCCGGGACGAGATGAGCGAGGAGTCGGTCCTCAAGTTCGTCGGTTGGGACCGTCACGGCACGCCGGTCGCCATGTGCCTGCTGGCCACCGACCTCTCCAAGTTGCCCTGGATCAGCCCCGCGTTCTGGCAGCAGCGCTACCCCGAGCAGTTTGCACGCAACGCCATCTTCTATGTGGGCGCGGTGCTCGTCAGCCCCTCGGTCAAGGGCAGCCTGTGGTTCCGCCGCCTGCTGCTGGCCACCGTCCGCCACGCGGCCAGCCATCACGGTGTGGGGGCGCTCGACGTGTGCCGGTACAACGTCGAGGAGATCAACCTGCCTCGCATCGTCGCCGAGGTCTCCGCGGCGGTGGCCGAGGTCGAGTTCGAACACGTCGACACCCAGAGCTACTACGCCTACGTCTACGACGGGCTCAAGACCAAGACCTCCACCCCTGCCGAGATCGACCTGCGCGACCCCGTCCACTCCACTGCCACACCGGGCGAGGGCGTGACCGGCCGATGACCACCTTCTCCACCGCCCATCTCCGGGGATCGACCGAGCCCCGTGCCGTCCGCAGGGACTCCGCGGCCGAGTCTGCCGGTCTCACCATCTCGGTGACCTCCGCTGTCGGCACCGGCCCCACACCGGTGGTGGCGTTCGACGCCGCGCTGCTCGAGGCCGGGGTCGGCAACCTCAACCTCGTCCGCCTCAGCTCGGTGGTCCCCACCGGCGCCACCATCGAGGTCGCGGCGGAACAGCCACCGGCGGGCGGTCCACGCGACGCCGGGTGGGGCGACCGTCACTACGTCGTCTACGCCGATGCCAGGGCGGCCACCCCGGGCGAGGTGGCCGCGGCCTGTGTCGGCTGGGTCCAGGACCCGGCCACCGGTTCCGGGCTCTTCGTCGAGATCGAGGGAGACGACGAGGCCCGCGTGCGCCGAGAGGTCGCCGAGAGCCTCGAGGTCATGGCCGACGCCCGGAACCTCGATCTCGGCGCCCCGGTGCTGCTCAGCCGCTCGATCCGGTGCGACCACGATCCGGTGTGCGCCCTGGTGGTCGCATCGTTCGCCACCGAGAGCTGGACATGACCGCTGCGTCCCGCGCCCAGCCGGCACGCTCCACCGGGCCCGAACTGTTCGGATCACCATCGACCGCGTTCGAGCGCCTGGCCGACGTCGAACGCACCGCCAAGCTCATCGACGCGGTGGCCGACGTCGTTCGTCCCGGTGACCGTGTGCTCGAACTGGGGACCGGCACCGGGATCCTGTCCCTCGCCGCGGCCCGTGCCGGGGCCGAGGTGGTCGATGCCTACGAGCTGTCAGCCTCCACTGCGGCCACGGCCCGGAAGAACGTCGCCGCCAACGGATACGCCACTGTGGTCCAGGTGATCGAGGAGGACGTCACCGGCTGCCGGTTCTCCGGACCCTACGACGTCGTCATCGCCGAGCTCATCAGTGTCGGGCTGGTCGCCAGCCAGCTCGTGCCGGCGTTCAACAACCTGGTCACCCAAGGGGTCCTCGCGCCCGACGTGCGGATGATTCCGTCGTCGCAGTCGACCTTCATCGAGCTGGTCGAGGCCGACGACGAGCTCTTCGGGTTCCAGTTCCCCATGATCCAGATCGAACAGGCCTGGCAGGAGCGCCGGGTGCGCGACACCATGACCGAGCTGCGGCTGGTCGCGCACCCCGACTTCACCACTGCCGCCCGTGAAGGCTCCACGATCGACGAGCGGGCGCTGGCCATCATCGACCTCAAGGTGCTGCACTCCGGTCGGGTCAACGCCCTGCGGATGACCAGCATGTCCCACCTGGCACCCGGGATCGACTCCGGATGGACCCAGTGCATGAACTCGCCGGCACTCATCCCGATCGAGCCCCGTGAGCTGGCGGTCGCCACCACCGTCGGCATCGACCTCAGCTACCGCATGGGCTCGGGGTTCTCCGGCCTGCGGTTCGACTGGAGCGACGGCATCACGACTGACATAAGCCTGGGCTGAGGCGCAGAAACCCGGACTGATCGTCAACACCGGCGGTTTGGCGCCGATACGAGGACCATGCCTGCGCTGTGGCTTCGCTTCCTGGTGCTCAGCCTGCTGCTTCACGCCGCGGGCCTGGTCACCGCGCCCACCGGCGCGGGGATCGCCGCCCAGCTCATCGGATGGGCGGCCGTCGTCGCCCTGGTCCGTCGAGGACGTCGCCACGACGATGCCCAGCGGTTCCCCTGGTACTGGCTGGGTGCCGGGGCCGGTCTGATCCTGGCTGGTGGTCTGGCCACCGTCGTGCACGGCGCGGCGATCGGCGTGAGCGAACCCTTCCCCTCCGCGGGTGAGCCGTTCTACATCCTCGGCTATCTGGCCCTCTTCGTGGGCGAGATCCAGCTGATGCGGCTGCGCACCGTCGTACGTCAGCGTTCGGATGTGATCGACGCGCTCATCGTCGCTGCCGCCGCAGGCCTCATCGTCTGGGTCACGATCCTGGCCCCCTATGTGCGTGACGACACGATCAGCCTGGCCGAGCGCGCCTTGAACGTGCAGTACTCGCTCCTGGCGCTGCTCATCGTTGGGGCCACCACCAGGCTGGCGGTCGGCCCCGGCTTTCGGGCTCCCAGCTACTACTTCTTCGCGGCCGCGGCGGGGGTGATCCTGCTCGCCGATGTGAACCTGACCCTTGAGACCACTGGTCAGGTCGAGACCGGTCTCTACCTCGCGCTCGCGCCGCTGGCCTACGTGTTCGTCGGTACGGCGGCGCTGCATCCCTCGGCCGATCGGCTCACCGCCCGTCCCGAGTACACCCCACCGCGGCTGACCCGGCGCCGCATCGCGATGCTGGCCGGCGCGTTGCTGATGGGACCCGCGGTCCTGGTGTTCCAAGCAGCACGTGAGAGCCCGATCGACCTGCCGGTGGTGGTGACCGGGTGGGTCGCGCTCTCGCTGCTGGTCCTGGCGCGGCTGGGCTCGCTCATCCGGGAGGAGGAACGAGCCGCGGTCCGCGAACGGGTCCTGCGGGACATGGGTTCGGTCCTGGTGGTCGGCGGCAGCCGCGAGGAGATGCACACCGCGGCCCTCTGGGCGGTGCTCGAGCTGACGAACGGGCTCCCGGCCGGTCGGGCCAGCGTCTTGAGCATCGGCAGCGACGGCATGGTCGAGGTGGTCGCCTCGGTCGGGCGCCGCTCGACCGGTTCCGACGGCGTTCGCCTGTCCATCGAGGAGCTCCCCGGCCCGGTTCGCGAAGCGCTGTCCCAACGCCACCCCATCAGCCTCGAGCGGGTCCCGGCGTTCGACGTCCTCGACGCCGGTTCCGACGAGGTCGAGGCGTCGGTGGTCGTCGCCCCGCTCATCGCTCGTGGTCGCACCTCGGGGGCGATCGTCGTCGCCTCGGCGATCCCGATCGAGCGGGGAGCGGTCACCGCGCTCACGTCGGTGGCCATGGAGGTGTCGCTCGCCATCGAGAGCGCGGCGCTCACCGAGGACCTCCACCGGCGCAAGAGCGACCGGCGGTTCCGGGCCCTGGTCGAGAACAGCTCCGAGCTCATCGTGGTCCTCGACGACGAGGGCTTCGGCATGTTCGCCACCCCGGTGGTCGAGCGCCTGCTCGGCCATCCCGAGCACTACTTCCTCGGCCCGCTTCCCCAGGACCTCATCCATCCCGAGGACCAGCTCCGCTTCGGCGCGCTGCTCGACGCCGCGCGAGAGGGCGGGAGCGAGGACGAGTCGCGCGAGCTTCGCCTCCTGCACGCCGACGGGTCGTACCGGTGGTTCGAGATGCGTGCCCGCGACCTCTCCGAAGAGGAGGAGATCGGCGGCCTCGTGCTCACCGCACGCGACGTCACCGATCGCAAGCTGGCCGAGCAGCGCCTCGCCCGCTCCGAAGCCCGGTTCCGTTCCCTCGTCCAGAACAGCTCCGACGTGGTGGCGGTCATCGACGAGAAGGGTTCGCTGAGCTATGTGAGTCCTGCGGTCGGCCCCATGCTCGGGTTCCGCGCTGAGGAACTGGTGGGAACCAACATCATGCGGCTGCTCCCCGCCGATGAGGTCAGTCGGGCGATGAAGCTGCTCGACGGGATCACCGCCGAGCCCTTCGAACAGCTCAACGTGGAGATGCGTCTCCGTGACCGCGACGGCACCTGGCGCAACGTCGACGTCACCATCTCCGACATGCGCGCGGAGTCAGCGGTGCAGGGCATCGTGTTGAACGTCCGTGACGTCACGGTGCGCCGAGCCCTCGAGCAGGACCTGCGTCACAGGGCGCTCCACGACGAGCTCACCGGCCTCGGCAACCGGGTGCACTTCGAGCAGCGTCTCACCCGGGCGCTGGCGAGGACCGAGTCGCGCCTCGACCAGGTCGCGGTCCTGCTCGTCGACCTGGACGACTTCAAGGAGATCAATGACTCGCTCGGACACGGCACCGGCGATCAGCTCCTCATGTCGGTCGCCGAGCGGATCAGGGCCTGCCTGAGGGTCTCCGACGCCGCAGCCCGCCTCGGCGGTGACGAGTTCGGCATCCTCCTCGAGGACACCTACGGCGAGTCCGAGGTCTTCGCGGTGGCCGACCGCATCCTGCTGGCCATCTCCCAGCCCTACACCGTCGACGGCCGCGAGCTCACCTTCACCGCCAGCATCGGGATCGTGATCGACCCCAACCGGTCGTCCACCTCCGAAGCGCTGATGCGCAGTGTCGACGTCGCCATGTACCTTGCCAAGGACCGGGGCAAGGGTCGCTATGAGCTGTTCCAGGAGTCGGCTCACGCCGGCGCGTTCGAACGCCTCGAGCTCAAGGCTGCGCTCAGCGACGCGGTGCGCACCGGTGGGCTGGTCCTGCACTACCAGCCGATCGTCGAACTGGAGTCCGGCACCATCACCGGCTGCGAGGCGTTGGTGCGCTGGCAGCATCCCGAACGGGGGCTCATCGCTCCCGCCGAGTTCATCCCCCTGGCCGAGGACACCGGCCTCATCGTGGCCTTGGGGCGATGGGTGCTGATGGAGGCCTGCCTCCAGCTGGCCGAGTGGGACCATCGCGTGCCCGAGGCCGGGTCACTGCGGGTGAGCGTGAACCTCTCGGTCCGCCAGATCGAGTCCATGACCCTGATCTCCGACGTCTCCGACGCGTTGGCCGAGAGCGGGATCGCGCCGGACCGCCTGACCCTGGAGATCACCGAGAGCCTGGTGATGAACGACGATCTCGACACCCTCGAGCGCTTGGCCGAGCTGCGGTCGAGGGGGATCGCCCTGGCCGTCGACGACTTCGGCACGGGCTACTCCTCGCTGGGCTACATCCAGCAGTTCCCACTCGACGTCATCAAGATCGACCGCAGCTTCGTCACCCGTCTGGGGACCGCCAGCGCCGGCACCGGTCAGCTCGTGCGCACCATCGTCGAGCTGGCCTCGAGCCTGCGGGCCACGAGCGTGGCCGAGGGCATCGAGCACCCGGGGGAGCTGGACGAGCTGCTCGCCATGGGGTGCCAGTACGGCCAGGGCTTCTACTTCTCCCACCCGATCCCCGCCGATGAGTTCCTCACCTTGTTGCAAACCGCGGTGAACGGCGAGGGCGGCACCCATCAGCTGAGCCTCGGTCAACGCTCGCGGTAGCGACCGGGTTGGCGGAACCGCCAGCGGTACCAGGTTGGTCAGGACTCGTGGTCGGCCGGATGGCGACGCAGCGCCTCGGGGTCGTTGCGGGCGATCCGGAACACTGCCAGGGGGTCGACGAAGCGGGGCGTGAACTGGCGACGGCGATGGGCTTCTTCGTTCTCGTCCCGGGGAGGAAGAGCCATGACCACCCGGGTTCCGGCCAGGTGGTCGTGGACGCCGCGGTGGTGGTGGTTGGCGAACCCGGTGCCGCCCCACACGAGGGTGAGCGTTGCGCCGAACCAGGGACCTGGGATCGGCTGGACGATGCCCGGGAGGAGCCAACGCCGTGTGGCCTGGCCGAGCGTGGGTGTGTGGCCGGTGAGGTGGTCGATCACCCGCACCCGCATCAGGTCCTTGCCGGGGGTGGCGCCGGTGCGGCTGATGAAGGTGATCTCGTAGGCCGCGTAGCAGGCCGCGAAGGTGAGCGTTGCAAGGAACCAGGTGCCCCACGGATCGGGCGCCACGCTCTGGGACCAGAGCTGGAGGTGGAGGAACACGTGGGCGATCGACAGGGCGAACACCCAGGTGGCGACCGCTGTCACGTCGACGGCTCGCGCCGCCAACCGACGCCACATCGGCGCGAGCAGAAGCTCGTGGGCACCGGTGTCGTCGGGCTTGTGGTCGGTGGCCGGTGGAGACCGAACTGCCTCGGTGTCGCTGGCTCCGGTGACGGACACGGGCATCCCCCCTTCGAATCGGGGTCAAGGCTAGCGCTTGTCCGGTCTCTCGCGAGGCCGTCCCCTCGAGGCGACCAGTGGAGGCGAAGGGAATCGAACCCTCGACCTACGGCTTGCAAAGCCGCCGCTCTGCCAACTGAGCTACGCCCCCGGCCTTGCCATCGTATGGCACCGCGAGCCCGCTCCACGAAACCGATCCCGGTCGGTGATTGCTCGCGGGCCGCAACCGTGCTCAGATCGGGGTCGTCGGAACTCCGACGACGAGACCGCGAGGTGACCTGCACGTGGACCTGATCCTGATCGCCGACGACCACTCCGACGCATCGCGACGGGCAGTCCGATGGGCGGCCGAGCACCTGCCGGTGTCCGATCGACGGGTGGTGCTGCTCAACGTGGCCGTGCCGCCCTCGGCTCCGCTGGCCAGCGGCGGTCTGGTCGCGCCCGACGTGCTGGTCGTCAACCCGGTCGACGATCCCGAGGCCACCGCCGCCGTGCGGGACGAAGCCATGGCAGCGCTGGCCGACACCAGAGAGCGCGCCGGCCTGCCGGAGCACACCGAGCTGAAGGTGGTGTGGGGCGATCCCGCGACCGAGATCGTGGTGGTCGGCGAGGAGCTCGAAGCAGATCTGGTCGTCATCGGCAGCCGTGGTCGGGGGTTCCTGGGCCGGATGCTGCTCGGCTCGGTGAGCGGGCACGTCGTCCACCACGCGCACCGGCCGGTTCTCGTCGTTCCTCCGGCCGAGGAGGACCAGGCCTCGGCCTGACCCGCGTGGGTCAGGCGCCGATCTCCCCACCCGGCGACGAGGACGCGGTCGTCTCGGCGAGGTCGATCTCGTGGCCCTGTTCGGCCAGTTCGATGGCGTGGGTGAGCGCATCGCGGGCCCGCTGTCCGATCGGCCCGGCGCGCCACCCGGCGCCGCGTTCGACTCGTGCCCTGGCGATCCGCAGTGCGGTGGTGTTGCGGTCGGCCTTGCGCAGCAGCTCGACGCCGACCTGTTCACGTTCGTATCCGGGCGCCATCGCGGATCGCACGGCGGCGACGGTGAGCTCTTCGATCGATGGCATGCTGCCCCTTCCCCTGCCCGGGTCAAGGCCGCCCTCCCCTGGGTTCGACCAGCGTACCGTGGGAATAGCGTGCTGAACAGGGGAAAGTGCCCCCCGGTCGGTCCCAGATAGCGTTCGGGCCATGTCGACCGACGACCCCGCCGACGCCCCCGGGCGCTCGTTCCCTCGCCGTCAGGCCCGCACCCGACGCTTCACCCTCGGCGCACCCCGCTCGTTCTCGGTGTCGGCGGATGGGTCGCGGGTCTGGTTTCTGCGGTCTGCTGGTTCCGACGACCCGGTTCACTCGCTGTGGGTGTTCGACGTCGCCCGAGGGGTCGAGCAGCTGGTGCTCGACCCTCGTTCGTTCGACACCGACGGCGAGGTGGTGCCCGACGCCGAGCGCGCCCGCCGGGAGCGGGCACGGGAGTCCGGTGCCGGCATCGTCACCTACGCCACCGACCGGATGGGACAACGAGCGGTCACCGTCATTGGAGGCCTGGTGGTGCTCGCCGGTGCCGACGGGTCCGAGGCGATCGTGCTCGACGCGGCGCCGGGCGCCTTCGATCCGCGACTCGACCCGTCGGGCGAGCGCGTCGCCTATGTGGTCGACGGTGCGCTGCGGGTGGTCTCGCCCACCGAACCCGATCGGGTGCTCGTGGCCGAGGAGGGGGTCGTGTGGGGCGCCGCCGAGTTCATCGCCGCCGAGGAGCTCTCCCGCACCAGGGGATTCTGGTGGTCGCCCGACGGTCGTACGATCCTGGCCGAGCGGGTCGACGAGTCGCCGGTGGCCGCGTGGCACATCGCATCGCCGGTCGAGCCGTGGTCGTCGCCCCGGACGGTCCGCTACCCCGCGGCCGGCACCGCCAACGCGGCATGCTCGTTGGCGTTGCTGGGGCTCGACGGCAGCCGGGTCGACCTCGGGTGGGATGCCGCGGCGTTCCCCTATCTGGCCACCGTCACCTGGACCGACGGCGATCCGCTCACCATCTCGGTGCTCAGCCGCGACCAGCGCACCATGTCGATCCTGACCGTCGCCCCCGGCACCGGTGACTGCACCGAGATCCGGCGCCACGAAGACCCTTGCTGGGTCGAGCCGGTCGCCGGCGTCCCGACGTGGGCCGACGGCCGCCTCGTCACCGTCGCCGACACCGAGACCGCCAGGCAGGTGATGCTCGAGGGCGTCGCCTTGTCACCGCCGAACCTGCAGGTCCGCTCGGTCGTCAACACCGACGCCGACGGGGTGCTGGTGACCGCCTCGGCGGGCGATCCCACCGAGACCCAGGTGGTGCGGGTGGGCTGGGACGCCACGACATCGCCGGTCGCCACCGGCTCCGGAGTCCACGGCGCGGTCGCCGGCGGTGACACGTTGGTGATCACCCATGCCGGCATGGACCACGACGGGACGGTGGCAACGGTGGTCCACGGGGACGGGTCACCCGAGGACTCGCCGGCGCTGTTGTCCTTCGCCGAGGCCCCGGGACTCGATCTCAACGTCCGCTTCCTCGAGCTCGGCGAACGGCAGCTGCGAGCCGCGCTGGTCATGCCATCGGACCCCGACGGCGATGACGGCCGTGCCGTGCTCCCGGTGCTGCTCGATCCCTACGGCGGACCCCACGCCCAGCGGGTGGTTCGGGCGCGGGGCGCCTTCGCGACCTCGCAGTGGTTGGCCGACCAGGGCTTCGCGGTGCTGGTGGTCGATGGGCGGGGATCACCCGGGCGCGATCCGGGATGGGAGCGGGCGGTTCAGGGCGATCTGGCGGGTCCGGTGCTCGAGGACCAGGTCGACGCGCTCCATGCCGCCGCGACCGTCGAACCGCGCTTGGACCTGGGTCGGGTCGGCATCCGCGGCTGGTCGTTCGGAGGGTACCTGGCGGCACTGGCCGTGCTGGCTCGTCCCGACGTGTTCCACGCGGCGGTCGCGGGTGCGCCGGTCACCGACTGGCGGCTCTACGACACCGCCTACACCGAGCGCTACCTCGGCCATCCCGCCGAGGCTCCCGAGCACTACGCGCGTACCGACTTGACCCCGCTGGCGAGCGGGCTGGAGCGGCCCCTGATGCTGATCCACGGACTGGCCGACGACAACGTGGTCGTGGCCCACACCTTGCAGCTGTCGCGGGCATTGCTCGAAGCCGGCCGTCCCCACACCGTGCTGCCGCTGTCGGGCGTGACCCACATGACGCCTCAGGAGGCGGTGGCCGAGAACCTCTTGCTCCTGCAGGTGGCGTTCCTGCGCGACGCCCTGGGTCAGGGAAGCGGGGCCGGCGCCGGTGGGCCGATGTAGCGGGCGCTCGGACGGATGATCTTGTTGTCGTCCACCTGTTCGAGCACGTGGGCGACCCAGCCGATGGCCCGGCTGGTGGCGAAGGTCGGGGTGAAGAGGGAGCGGGGAACCCCGGCGAGCTCCATGGCGACGCCGGCCCAGTACTCGACGTTGGTGTAGAGGTTGCGGCCGGGCTTGAACTCGTTCAGCAGCTCGATGACCCGGGCCTCGACCTGCTCGGCGAGCTCGACCAGCTCACCCCCCATCTGTCGAGCGGCCCGGTGGAGGGGTTCGGAGCGGGGATCGAGCGTCTCGTACACCGCGTGGCCGAACCCCATGATCCGTTCTCCGGACTCGATCCGCGGGCGGACCCACTCGTCGATGCGGTCGGGGCTACCGATGGCGTCGAGGGTGTCGAGGGCACGTGAGGGGGCACCGCCGTGGAGCGGGCCCGACAGCGCCCCGATGGCGCCGGTGATGGCCGCACCCAGGTCGGCTCCGGTGGAGGCGATGACCCGCGCCGTGAACGTCGACGCGTTGAACCCGTGGTCGATGGTGGCGATGAGGTACTGCTCGATGGCCCGGGCATGGGTCGACGGGGGTGTGGTGCCGGTGATCATCCGCAGGTAGTCGGCGGGCCAGTCGAGATCGGGGCACGGGTCGAGCGGCTCGAGCCCGTTCGCCACGCGGTGGAGGGCCGCCGCCATCGCCGGCATGGCGGCGACCAACCGCATGCCCTGTGCCCGGATGGTGTCGCGGTCGAGGTCGAGGACCGGTGCGAAACCCTCGGACGCCGCCAGCAGCGACACCGCGGTGCGCAGAGCATCGAGTGGGCCTGCTCCGCCGGATCCCGCCAGGGCGGGCAGCAGGTCGCGCACCGGGGCGGGCAGTGGCGTGGCGCGAGCCTCGGCGACGGTCGCCCGGAACGCCTCTCGTTCGACATCGTCGGGGAGCCGGCCCTCGAGGATGAGGTGCCAGACCTCGTCGAGGGTGCGGCGCTCGACCAGGTCGGTGGCCGAGTACTGGCGGTAGTGGTAGAAGCCGGCCCGGCCCTGGACCTCGCCGATGCTGGTCTCGGCGGCGATGACCCCCTTGAGGCCCCGGGGCACCTCGATCAGGGGTGGTTCGGTGACCGGGTCGCTAGTGGTGGGGTCGCTGGTCAGGGAGTTGCTGGTCATGGGATCAGCGTGCCGCCCCTGCTCTGTACTTGTCAACGTTGATCACATCAACCATGATTGGATCAATGACCAAGGACGACTTCATCCTCACGTCGCAGGAGGCAGCGGCCCGGCTCGGCATCAAGGTCGAGACCCTCTATGCCTATGTGAGCCGCGGGATGCTCGAGCGGCGGGTGGCCGCCGACGGTCGCACGAGCCTGTTCAGCCCCGCCGACCTCGATCACCTGGCCGGCCGACGGCGTCGGGGACCCAAGCCCGAGGGGTTGGAGGTGGTGATCGACACCGCCCTGACCTCGATCGACGGGCACCGCCTGCGCTACCGGGGCCTCGATGCGGTCGAGCTGGCGGGTCGTCGCTCCTTCGAGTGGGTCGCCGAGTGGTTGTGGACCTCCGCGACAGGGGAGCAGGTCGATCCGTGGACACCCAGTCGCAAGTCGGCCGATCTGATCGCCGCCGAGGTGGCCGGACTGCCTCCCAGCGCCACCGTGGGTGATCGGCTGCGCGTCGCGACCGCCGTCGCCGGCGCCACCCACTCGTTGCGCCACGATCTGCGACCCGAGGCGGTGGTGCGGGCGGCCCGCCGGCTGATCGCCACCATGGTCGACGCCCTCCCGGTCCACCAGCACCTGCTGCCCCCCGCACTCGAGGTCGAGGACGAACCAACGCGTGGCGACGCCATCGCCGTCCGCCTGTGGCCCCGCCTCGGGTCCCAGCCGGCGACGCCGGAGCTGATCACCACCCTCAACGCCGCCCTCATCCTGCTGGCCGACCACGAGCTGGCAGCCTCGACCCTGGCCGCCCGGGTCGCGGCCTCGACGCGTGCCGACCCCTATGGGGTGGTGGGGACCGGACTCGGGGTCCTGTCGGGCAGCCTGCACGGCACCGCCAGCATCCCGGTGCATCGCCTGCTCAACGAGGTCAGCGAGGCCGGGCTCGACCGCACCGGGGCGATCGTGTCCGAGCACCTGCGCCACGCCAGCTCCGTCCCGGGGTTCGGGCACCCGCTCTATCCCGACGGCGACCCGCGGGCGGTGGCCCTGCTCGATCTGGTGCGGCGGTCGGGAGCGGCCGCCGATCGTGTGGCTACCGTCGACGCGGTGCACGACGTCATGGCCGAGGATGCCCCCGCCGATCCCAACGTCGACTTCGGGCTGGCCGCGCTGGCACACGTCGCCGGGTTCAGCGTTGGCACCGGAGAGGCCGTGTTCGCGGTGGCACGTGCCGCGGGCTGGATCGCCCACGCCATCGAGGAGTACGCCGAGTCCGGCAACCGGTTCCGTGCCCGGGCCCGCTACCTCGGTCCCCGGCCACAGGGCCCACCGGGATGAGTCTCCGCACGCTGAGCCTGGGCCAGGCTCGCCGGATCGCCCTGGCTGCCCAGGGGCTGGCCCGACCATCACGAGCAGCCACCCGCATCGACCTGCGACAGCTCAGGTCCACCTTCGGTCGGCTCGGCGTGGTCCAGATCGATTCGGTCAACGTGCTCACCCGCGCCCACCACCTCCCCTTCTTCTCCCGCCTGGGTGCGTACGACCGCGACCGTCTCGATCGATGGCTGTGGCAGGGCGACGAGACCTGGGAGTACCACGCCCACGAGGCCGCCATCGTCCCCCTCGAGCTGCACCCGCTGATGCGCCACCGGATGGAGTGGTTCCGGGACCACTTCTCGCTCGATGCCCAGGCGTTGCGCTTCACCCGGGCCGTACGGGACGAGGTCGCCGAACGAGGGCCACTGGCCGCCACCGAGCTGGCCGACGGGGGCAAGCGCACCGGGCCCTGGTGGGGTCTGTCCCGGGGCAAGCGGGCCGTCCGGTACCTCCACCGGGTCGGCGAGCTCGGCATCGCCCATCGCCGCACCAACTTCGAGACGGTCTACGACCTGCCGGATCGGATCCTTCCTGCCCCGATCCTCGCCGCCGAGTCGGTCGACGCCGACGAGGCACATCGCGCCCTGGTGCGCCTCGCTGCTCGTGCCCACGGCGTGGGGACGGCGGCCGATCTGGCCGACTACCACCGCCTACGGGTCGCTCCGGCCCGCCGGGCGCTCGACTCGTTGGTCGCCGCCGGCGAGCTCGAACGGGTGGCGGTGCAGGGATGGTCGGACCAGGCCTATCTCGACCCCGAGGCGCCGATGCCCCGCAGGGCAAGCGGGCAGGCCCTGCTCAGCCCCTTCGACCCGCTGGTCTGGTTTCGTCCGAGGGTCGAGCGGCTGTTCGGGTTTCACTACCGCATCGAGATCTACGTCCCCGAGCCCAAGCGGCGCTACGGCTACTACGTGCTGCCGTTCCTGCTCGGCGACGAGCTCGTGGCGCGGGTCGACCTCAAAGCCGACCGCGCCGCCGGGGTGCTACGGGTCCAAGGTGCCTTCGCCGAGCCCGGCGGCGATCCGCGTCGCGTCGCGGGGCCGTTGGCCGACGAGTTGACGTCCATGGCCCGGTGGCTGGGACTCGACGCCACCGTGGTCGCCGACCGGGGGGACCTCGCCCACCCCCTTCGTTCGGCGTTGTCGGCAGGCGGCTGATCCGGGTCGGCGGCCTCCCTCGGATGGCGAGGTGGCTCTAGCCTGCGGGCATGGACTTCTCGACCGTCGTACGGACCACTGGTGCAGTGCGGGAGTTCACCGACGAACTGATCCCCGACGAGGTGCTGCACACCATCCTCGACCACGCACGGTTCGCCCCCAGCGGTGGCAACCGCCAGGGCTGGCGGGTCATCGTGGTGCGCGATGCCGCCATCCGCCGTCGACTGCGCGAGCTGTACCAGCTGTCGTGGCGCGAGTACGTGGCTCACGTGGCCGAGGGCAAGGTCCCGTTCGCTCCCGGTCCCGACCGGCGCTGGCAGGGCCCCGCGGTGGACCTGGAGGCGGCTCGCGCCGCCGAGGCCCCCAACCCGTTCGCCGATCAGCTCGACACCGTCCCGGTCCTCATGGTGGTGCTGGTCGACCTCACCCAGCTTGCGGTGCTCGACAACGGGCTCGACCGCCAGAGCATCGTCGGCGGCGGCTCGATCTACCCGTTCTGCCACAACATCATGTTGGCCGCCCGTGATCAGGGCTACGGCGGGGTCATGACCACCGCCATCTGCCGCCAGGAGGACGCCGTGCGCGAGCTGCTCGGTGTCCCCGATCCGTGGGCGGTGGCCTCGTTGGTGGCGCTGGGCCGGCCGGTCAAGCAGGTCACCCGCCTCCGGCGGGCTCCGGTCGAGGAGTTCACCGTGGCCGACCGTTTCGACGGCCAAGCCTTCGACAGTCAAGCCTTCGAGGTCTAGCCCGAGGTGCCCTCGGCCACCAGACGTTCGAGGGTGAGCTCGGGGTGGTCGGCTTCGACCCGGTCCAGCCAGTAGGTCGAGACGAACAAGGCATAGCGGGTGCCGTCAGCCTTGCGGAGCACGTCGACGTCGCGCATGGCCCGCAGCGCCGGTTCGGACTCGGCATCGGTACGGCGGGCGATCGTGTAGCGGGTGGGACTCAGCTCGACCCTGGCGCCGAACTCGTGCTCGAGGCGGTGCACCGCCACCTCGAACTGCATCGGACCCACCGCGGCCAGCACTGGCGCCTGGTCGCCGATCTCGGGATCGCGCAGCACCTGCACCACGCCCTCCTCGTCGAGCTGGGTGATGCCGCTGCGGAACTGCTTGAACTTGCTGGTGTCGAGGGCGCGGATGATGGCGAAGTGGGTGGGAGCGAAGTTGGGGATCCCGGCGAAGGTGACCGGCTCGTCGACCCACAGGGTGTCGCCGATTCGCACGTCGCCCGCGTTCACCAGCCCCACCACATCGCCGGGCCAGGCATCCTCGACGGTCTCTCGACCCTGACCGAACACCTGTTGGGCGTACTTGGTCGAGAAGGGCTTGCCCGTGCGGTCGAGGGTGACGACCATGCCCCGCTCGAAGTGACCGGAGCACACTCGGAAGAACGCCAGGCGGTCGCGGTGTGATGGGTCCATGTTGGCCTGCACCTTGAACACGAATCCCGAGAACGGCGCGTCGAGTGGACGGGGCTTGTCGTCGACATCGAGGCGCGGCGTCGGCGGCGGGGCCATGTCGATCACACCGTCGAGCAGCAGTCTCACCCCGAAATTGGTGAGCGCCGAGCCGAAGAACACCGGTGTCGAGTCTCCGGCGAGGAACGAGTCGGGGTCGTGGTCGGCCTCCACCGCGGCGAGCAGCTCTTCCTCGTGCTTGGCGGTGTCCCAGGCCTCGCCCTCCTCGACCGCTGCCCGGTCGGTGTCGACGATCTCCTCGCCGGCCTCGGTGGCGCCACCGGCGGTGCGGGTGAAGCGGATGAAGGTGTCGGTGCGGCGGTCGATCACGCCGCGGAAGTCGCCGGGGATGCCGACGGGCCAGGTGACCGGCGTGGGGCGGAGCCCGATCTGCTCCTCGATCTCGTCGAGCAGCTCGAGCGCATCGCGTCCGGGGCGGTCCCACTTGTTGATGAAGGTGAGCAGCGGCATGTTGCGGGCCCGGCAGACCTCGAACAACTTGAGGGTCTGGGGCTCGATCCCCTTGGCCGCGTCGAGGACCATCACCGCCGCGTCGGCCGCGGCGAGGACCCGGTAGGTGTCCTCGGAGAAGTCGCGGTGGCCGGGGGTGTCGAGCAGGTTGACCAGGTGGTCGCGGTAGGGGAACTGCAGGACCGTCGAGGTGATGGAGATGCCCCGCTTCTGCTCCAGCTCCATCCAGTCCGAGGTGGCCGACCGCCGACCCGCCTTGCCCTTCACCGAGCCGGCCTCGGTGGTGAGCGCGCCGCCATAGAGCAGGAACTTCTCGGTGAGGGTGGTCTTGCCCGCGTCGGGGTGGCTGATGATGGCAAAGGTGCGGCGGCGGGCCGCTTCGGTCACTGGGTCGAGCGCTGGCACCTGGTCAACGCTAGGGCCTGGCTCTCGGTACCAGGTAGTCGTCGGCATCGAGCGGCGGTTCAGAGGGTAGGTCGTGGTGGCATGGCCCACGACCTCGAGCAGGCGGCCTGATCAGCCCCTCGTCTGGCGACATCGCGCGGATCTGTCGCGCTGAGCGCGACGAATCCGCGCGATGTCGGGGAGGCGTGGAGGGGAGGCATGATGAGGGGTCGAGGGGGTCCGGAGTGGTCAGGGGCCGGGGCGTTCAGGTGTCGGGGTGCTCGGCATGCTCGTCCGACCCGGACTCCCAGTCGACCGGCTCCCACTCGACGTCACCCCAGAACGGGTCGCGGCGACCACGACCGCGGCGGCCGCGGGCGGAGGAGTCCTCGGGCACGACCGCGCCGGCGATGACCAGCGCTGCGATCCCGGTGGTGATCGGCACCGCCGCGACGAGTCCGATCGAACCGACCAGGGTCCGCACCACCTCCATGGCGACCGCCTCGCCGGTGACGACCTCCTCGAACGAGCGCTGGGCCTGGGTGAACAACAGCAGCAGCGGCAAGGCGGCACCGGCATAGGCGAGCGCGAGGGTGTTCACCACCGAGGCGATGTGGTCGCGCCCGATGTTGACCGCCCGGCGGTACAGCTCCCAGGCGCCGAACCGGCGATCGGCCAGCTTGAGCTCCCACACCGCCGCGACCTGGGTGACCGTGACGTCGTCGAGCACGCCGAGCGCGCCGATCATGATGCCCGCCAGCAGCAGGCCCTGGAGGTCGATGATCCCCGAACTGGCCTGCAACAGCATCACCTCCTCGCTGGCCAGGCCGGTGATGCGGGTGAGCGACACGAACAACACCGCGAGCCCGGCGGTGAGCGCGAGCGCGAGGAGCGTGCCGAGCAGCGCGACGGCGGTGCGCTCGTTGAGGCCGTGGGCGAGGAAGAGCGCCAGGTAGGCGATCGTCGAGGCGGCCACGAGGGCCAACAGCACAGGAGGGTCGCCGAGCAGCAGCGCCGGCAACAGGAAGGTGACGATGACGACCAGGCTGACGGCGACCCCGACCAGGGCTCTCACACCCTTCCAACGGCCGAGGGCCACCACCGCCACCACGAACAGCGCACCCAGCCACAGCAACGGCGTGTTCCGTTGGAAGTCCGCGAACTGGAAGGCGAGCTCGGGCGGCGCTTGCGAGGAGTAGGAGAGGACGATCTGGTCGCCCGAGTCGAGCCTGGGGGAGTTGGCCGACGGGAACAGCTCGAAGGTCGCGGTCTGGCCACGCGGCGACCCGCTGGTGACTCGTGCGCTGATCAGCTCGCACCGAACCGTGGACGCGTCGCCGGCGCCGGAACAGGGCACCAGCTCCACCCGGTTGACGGTGGCATCGACCAGTTCCTCCCCGAACCCGACATCGAACCCGGCCGACACCTGCTCCTGTGGCCACAGCAGCACGAGGCCCGCCACCGTCACCGCGCCGATGAGGGCCAGTGCTCCCCACACGACCGCTCGTGCCCGGGGGCTGGTGAGAACCGACGAGTCGGTGTCCTCGGGAGCGTGGGAGTGTCCGTGAGCCACCTGCTGAGTCTCGCCGCTCGGTGGCACCCAGCGGTGGCATTGCCACGCTGGGGGTCAGCCGTCGTCGGTGAGACAGGCCCGGCACCGGCCGATGAGGTCGAACCGGTGGCCTTCGATGCGGAACCCGGTCTCGGCGGCGATGGCATCGACGGCTCGGTCGAGCCGCCGTTCGACCGAGGGTGCCACCACGAAGTCGGTGACGCCGCCGCAGCCCGAGCAGATCAGGTGGTGGTGGTGTTCGGTGAGGTCCTCTGCCAGCTCGAAGCGGGCGAACTCGTCGGTGGCGACCACCCGCTCGACGACCCCGGCCCGTTCGAGCACCGCCAGGTTGCGGTAGGCCGAGCTCTGGGGGATGCCGGACTGGCGGTCGAGCAGGTCGGGGATGGTGAGGGGGCGGTCGGCGCCCTCGAGGAGCTCGACGAGCGCTCGGCGATTGCCGGTGTAGCGCTGTCCGTCGCGGCGGAGGCGTTCGGCGGCGGTGGTGTGGAGGGTGCTCGGCGAGGTGGTCGAGGGCATCCTCCCACCTTAGCCGGAAGTGAGAATCACTGAGAACTGACCGGTCCCCATCCCTGAGTCGGAGGCGTCAGGTTCCCGTCCTGGCAGCACTTCCGCCTACGCTTGCCGCGTGCTCGAATCGACCAGGATGGACCTCGCCTACCCCGGAGCTCGCCGGCCCGACCGGGCATTTCACGTCGACAGCGCTGGCGTGTCGCTGGCTGCCTACGAGTGGGGCGACGCGGACCGACCGCCGATCCTGCTGGCGCACGGGGGTTTCGACTTCGCCGCCACCTTCGACCTGCTGGCACCGTTGCTCGCCGACGCAGGATGGCGCGCGGTGTCCTGGGACCAGCGGGGCCACGGCGACTCGGAACACGCTCCGCTCTACAGCTGGGACGCCGATGTGCGCGACGCGGTGGCGGTGATCGAATCGATCTCGGACGAGGCGATGCCGGTCGTCGGCCACTCCAAGGGCGGCAGCATGATGCTGCAGCTCGCCGAGTTGGCTCCGTGGCACGTCACCCGCGTGGTCAACCTCGACGGTCTGCCGTCGCGGGGCGCGGCCCCCGACATCGCCGACCACGAGCGCACCCGGATCATGGCCGACGAGCTCAACAGCTGGCTCGATCACCGGCTCAGGTCCCATGACATCCAACGCAGACCGGGCACCGTCGACGAGCTCGCCGAGCGTCGAGGTGCGATGAACCCCCGCCTGTCGCACGAATGGCTGCGCTACCTCGTCACCATCGGCGCCCGCGAGGACGATGACGGCTGGCGGTGGAAGATCGATCCCGCGCTGCGCCTGGGCGGGTTCGGTCCGTTCCGCCCCGAATGGTCCCTGAACCGGCTCCCGGGGCTGCCCGTCCCGATGCTCGGCGTGCTCGGAACCGTCGGCGAACCCATGGGCTGGGGTACCACGGCGGCCATGGTCGAACCGTTCCTGCCGCATCGTGCCCGTGTCGTCGAGCTGGACGACACCGGCCACTTCCTGCACGTCGAACGGTCTCGCGAGGTCGCCGACCTGGTGCTGGAGTTCCTGTCGTGAACGGATCGGTCACCCTCCGCCACGGCAAGATCGACCTGGCGCTGCACCCACTCCGAGGCGGGGACGGGCCCCACCCGCTGCTCATGTTGCACGGGTTGGGCGAGCGCACCCCACCCGAGGTGCCAGCCCCGCTGGACGCCTGGCCCGGCCCCATCTGGGGCCTCGACTTCACCGGTCACGGCGAGTCGACCGTTCCTGCCGGGGGCGGGTACACCGCCGAGGTGCTCATGGGGGATGCGGCGACGGCGCTGGCCCATCTTGGCCGGGCGACCATCCATGGCCGGGGGCTCGGTGCCTACATCGCACTCCTGCTGGCCGGGGCGCGCGCCGTCGATGTCCACGGCGCCATCCTCGACGATGGCCCCGGACTGGCCGGCGGTGGGCCGACACCGCCCAGCGCGGTGCTGCTGCGCATCGGCGAGGACGCACCGTCACCTCCGGACCCCTACGCGCTGGCCGAGTTGGCCCAGGACGTGCGACCGCCCGACTATGCGACGAGCTTCGTCCGCCAAGCCGTCCACTTCGGCAGTCTCGAGCCGTGCATCGCCGTCAGCGCCCGGGTCCACCCCGAGTGGCTGTCGGCGGTGGTCGACGAGTACGGCGTGGTCGTGGAGTCGCTTCAGGACGCGGTCGCCCGCTTCGGTTGAGCTCTCCGACCGGCGCGGCTGCGCCGACCCGACGTCAGTGCTGACGGTTGCCGACGTAGGCGGCCAGCTCCTGCAGCGCCGCGACGGCGACGGGCACCAGCGGAGCCTCGGCGATCCGATCGGCGGCCTGGTCGGTGAGCGCGGCGATGCGGGCCTCGGACTCGGCCCTGGCACCGGTCACGTCGATGACGTGCTGGATGGCATGTACCTGCTCGGAGGTGAGGTCGGGTGAACCGATGGTGGCCAGCACCGCCCGCTGATCGGCGTCGGCCCGCTCGGTGGCGATCGCCAGCAGGGGAGTCGGCTTTCCTTCCCGGAGGTCGTCGCCGACCGGCTTGCCCGTGCGTTGTGCTTCTCCGTACACACCGAGCAGGTCGTCGCGGAGTTGGAACGCCTCGCCGAGGGGTAGCCCGTAGGCGGAGAGGGCGGGCTCGAGGTCGGTGAGGCGCTCTCGCAGGGCGGCCCCGAGGTGCAGCGGGCGCTCGATCGTGTACTTGCCCGACTTGTAGCGCGAGATGCGGCGCGCGGTGCTCAGGTCGGTCGCCGCTCTGGCCGTGCCCTCGATGTCGAGGTACTGCCCGACGTTGAGCTCGATGCGCAGCTCGTGCCACACCGCGAGGGCGGCCTCTGGCGCATGGGTCATGAGCCGATCGGCGTACACGTGGGCGAGGTCGCCGGCCAGGATGGCGACCCCCTCACCGAAGCGTCGGGCTTCACCCCGCCAGCCCGAACGTCGGTGGGTGTCGGCGAACTCGGCATGGATGGCGGGAACGCCCCGGCGCGTGGGTGACCCGTCCATCACGTCGTCGTGGATCAGTGCGAAGGCCTGCAGGAACTCGAACGCCGCCCCGGCGTCGAGGACGACCGGATCGTCGGGGTCACCACCGGCTCCGACGAAGCTCCAGTGGCAGAACGCGGCCCGCAGGCGCTTGCCACCGGAGAGGACCAGCCTCGCCAGCGCGACGATGGGCGCCTCGAGCGCGGGGTCGAGCTTCTGCCACCGCTGGCGCTCGTCGTCGAGCACATCGGTGAGGCGGTCGCCGACTCGCTCGGCCACCTCGACCAAGGCCGGAGGCACCTGGGCGTCAGCGCCGGTGGCGCCGGTCGGTGTTGCCCCGGTGGTCATCCGGGGAGCCTACCGGGGTGCCCCGGGCTCGGGTTCGGGGGTGGTCCCGTCGGTGGCGGCATCGAGGTCGGCGAGCACGCGGGTGACCTCCATGCGGGCGTCGCCGATGCGGCCACGCAGCATCCGCACCAGCTCCGCTGCCCGGCGGACCCGGTGGGAGAGATGGTCGACATCGACGGCCTCGCCCTCCAGTTCGGCGACGATGCCCTCCAGCTCGCGGAGCGCCTCGGCGTAGCCCAGCTCGGAGGAGGGGTCGGGATCAGGATCGGTCATCGTCGGTGGTCTCCGTGCTGGTCTCTGTTGTGGTGATCGTGTTGGTCGTCGTGCTCAGGATGGTGCCGTCGGAGACACGGGTGGACAAGGCGGTGCCCGGCTCGACCGAGGCGGCGCTGCGCACGAGGGTCCCGTCGGCGTCGCGGGTGATCGACCAGCCCCGCGCCAGCACTCGGGCGGGGTCGAGTGCTCCGACGTGGCGGTGCAGCGACTCGACGTGGCGCTCGGCCCGCTCCAGGGCGCGCTCGGGTTCGCGAGCCATGCCGGCCTGCAGCTCGACGAGGCGGGCTGCCCCGAGCTCGAGCGTGGTGCGGGCACCCGATGCGACTCGCGCGGCGGCGCTGCGGACCGAGGCGTCGTGGCGGTCGAGCACGTCGAGGCTCCGCGCCGCCATCGACCGCCAGGCGTCGTCGCATCGGTCGAGGTAGGCGGTGACGGTGTCGCAGAGGTGGGCAGCACAGGCGGTGGGGGTCTTGAACGATCGGTGGGCGACGCGGTCGGCCACGCTCTCGTCCACCTCGTGGCCGATGCCGGTGAGCACCGGGACCGGCATGGCGGCGATGGTCCGTGCCACTGTCTCGTGGTCGAAGGCGACCAGATCCGATCGTGAGCCGCCGCCGCGGACGAGGGCGACGACGTCGAGATCCATGCGGGCAGCGGTCCGTAGGGCGCCCACGATCTCGTCGACCGCGTCGACGCCCTGCACCCTGGTGTCGATGAGCGACACCTGCCAGCCATAGGTGCTGGCCGCCAGCTCCTCGAGCAGGTCGTGGGCGGCGGCGCTGCCTTCACTGGTGATCACGCCCACCCGCAGGGGAACCGGGGCGAGCCGGAGCTGCCGGTTGCGTTCGAGGAGACCCTCGGCGGCCAGGGCCCGGAGGAGACGCTCACGGTCGGCGGCCATGCGCCCGAGGGTGTGACGGGGATCGATGGCGGTCATGCGCAGCTGGATGCGCCCCTGCGGCGGATAGAACACGACCTCGCCCCGGATGCGGACCTCGAGACCGTCGCCGAGGGCCAACCCGCCTGCCTTGGCCAGCACGTGCTCGACGCCGCGCCGGTTCCCGGCGAAGCACACCACCGACAGGGTGGCCTCGCTGGGTTGGCCCAGCGTCCCTGGTTCAACCAAGGTGAAGTAGGCATGGCCCCGCGCCGAGGTCTTCCAGTTGTGGATCTCGCCTTGGACCCAGACCTGGTCACCGAAGGCGTCGCGCAGAGCATCCGAGATCCGCGCGTTCAGCTCGGCGACACTGTGGGTGTGCGTCTCCACCGCAGTGACACTAACGACACCTGCCATCGGTCCACGACCGGTGGGGCCATGGCGGTCGATGGCACCCCGTAGCCCCCGCCCCGACGCGGCGCTGCCCTTCCCGGACATGGGCCCTGAGGTGGTCATCGACCTGCGCGCCGACGCGGTCCTCGCCCACGTCTCGGACCTGGTCGCGGTCGTGGGACCCGACGGAACCTTGCTCGCGGTCAGCGCCTCGGTCGAGCAGCGGCTCGGCCACCGCAGGGGCGGGCTCATCGGATCGCCTGTCTCGTCGCTCTTCGTGGCCGACCCCGACGATGTGCCCGCCGAGGTGCTCGACCGCATCTTCCTCGAACCGGGGGCGCACGGGCCCATCACGCTGTCGGCCATGACGGCGGATGGGCGCTCTCGCACCGTGGAGGCGATGATCGACAACCAGCTCAGACCCGACGGCGAGGGTTCGGTCGTGGTCACCGCGGTCGATCTCACCGAGCGACGGATGCTCGACGCGGCCATGGCCGAGCAGCGGTCCCTGCTCGAGTCGATCGCTCGCGGCGTGTCGGTCGACAGTGTCGCCGACCGCCTGGTCGAGCGCGTCGAGCACTGGTTGCCCGATGCGGTGGCGGCGGTCCTGCTCACCGACGTCGCCGGCACCTGGCAGGTTGCCGCCGCGCCCTCGGTTCCCCAGACCGTCGTCGAGGTGCTCCACGGCGCGGCGCCGAGCTCGCCGGTCGGCAAGGCGATCGGGCGACTCCCCGACTGCACCACGGTGGTGTCGGCCATGGACCCGAACTGGTTCCCGTTGCGGACCGCGTGCCGGTCGGCCGGCGTCGAGTCGCTGTGGGTGCGTCCCTTCCACGTCCTCGGCCGCAGCGAACCGGTCGGGGCCATCGTGGTTGTTCGCACCGATCACCGTGTGCTCGACGAGGGCGAGCTCGACCTCATCGAGCAGTCGTCGCACCTCGCCGCCATCGCCGTCGAGCGCCAGTTGGCCACCGAGGCGCTCGAACACCGGGCCCTGCACGACGACCTCACCGGACTCCCCAACCGGACTTTGCTGCTCGACCGGGTCGAACAGGCGCTGTACCGGGCGTCGCGCGACCGCTCGGGCGTCGCGGTGCTCTTCGTCGACCTCGATCGCTTCAAGCACATCAACGACACCCTGGGACACGCGGCCGGCGACGCTGTGCTCTGCGAGGTGGCCGGTCGGCTCCAGGGGGTGCTCAGGGCGGGCGACACCGTTGGACGCCTCGGTGGTGACGAGTTCCTCATGGTCTGCTCGGAGATCGCCGACGTCACCGATGCCCTCACCGTCGCCGACCGGGTGTGGGACGTGCTCCAGGCGCCCGTCTCGTTCCACGGGGACGACCTGCCCATGCGCGCCAGCGTCGGTGTCGCCATCGCCGAGGGACCAGAGACCACCGCCGACGAGGTGATCCGCGACGCCGACCACGCCATGTACCGGGCGAAGGAGAACGGACGAAACGGGGTCGCGCTGTTCGATCGTGACGACCATGATCGGGTGGTGAGCCGGGTCGACATCGAACGCGGTCTCCACGGCGCCCACGACCGCGGCGAGCTGGTGCTGCACTTCCAGCCGGTGATGCATCTGGCCGATCGACGTCAGACCAGTGTCGAGGCGCTCGTGCGCTGGGAACGGCCTGGCGCCGGGGTCGTCGGTCCGAACGAGTTCATCTCCATCGCCGAGGACACGGGACTGATCGTGCCGCTGGGTGCGTGGGTGATCGAGGAGGCGTTCCGCTCGGCAGTCGCCTGGCCCGAGCTCGACCGGGGGACCCACATGCGGGTGGCGGTCAACCTGTCGCCGCGACAGCTCTCGACCCCGGGGCTGGTCGATCGGGTCACCCGCCTGTTCGATCGGACCGGCATCGATCCGGGGCGCATCTGCTTCGAGGTCACCGAGCTCGCTCTCGCCCGCGACGAGGACCTGGCCATCGCCACCTTGAACCGGTTGAAGGGCCTGGGGGTCTGCATCTCGATCGACGACTTCGGGACCGGCTACGCGACCCTCGACTACCTGCGTCGCTTCACCATGGCCGACGAGCTCAAGATCGACCAACGGTTCGTGGCCGGACTCGGCGATCCGCTGTCACAGGAGCACGCCATCGTGGCCGCATCGGTCAACCTGGCCCACTCGCTCGGCATCGAGGTGGTGGCCGAGGGCATCGAGACCGAGGCGCAGCTCGCCGCTGCGATCGACCTTGGCTGCGACCAGGGCCAGGGCTACCTGTTGGGGTGCCCCGAGCACTTCGTGGCCGCGGTCGCCACCTCGACCGCGGACCCGGCCCCCACTCGCCGACGAGGAGCCCGTTCGGGCTAGACGAGCGCCGGGTAGATCAGCGACTTGAGTTGTCCCCGGAAGTTGTAGGTGCCCGATGGGATGAGCTGGGTCATGAACACCACCAGCAGCTCCTCGGCCGGATCGCACCAGAACGTGGTGGAGGCCATGCCGCCCCACATGTAGTCGCCGACCGATCCGATCTGGGCGGTGCGGGCCGGCCCGAGGCCGACCGCCATGGTGAGGCCGAAGCCCATGCCCTCGAAGCCGACCTCGCCGTAGCCACCGGGGAGGGCGTACTCGGTCATGTCAGCCCCGCCGGGCAGGTGGTTCGTCGTCATGAGCTCGACGGTCTTGGGTCCGAGGACCCGAACCCCGTCGAGCTCGCCACCGTTGAGCATCATCTGGGCGAAGCGCACGTAGTCAGCCATCGTGGACACCAGACCACCGCCTCCCGACAGCATGGCGCGCTGGCGGCGGTAGGGGCTGGTATCGGGGTCATCCTGGAGCTTGAGCGACTTGTCGCTGGCCCGGCGGTAGCAGGCGGCGAAGCGAGGAAGCGCCTCGTCGGTCACGCGGAAGCCGGTGTCGACCATGGCGAGCGGGTCGAAGACGTTCGTCTGGAGGTAGTCGTCGAAGCGCTGGCCGGAGATGATCTCGACCAGCCGGGCGCAGATGTCGGTGGACACGCCGTAGGCCCACTGGGTGCCGGGGTGGAAGTCGAGGGGCCGTTGGGCGAGCGCGTCGCACATGGCGGCGAGGTCGCGCTCGCCGTCGAGAAAGCTGTCGGGACCCGCTGCACCGCCGTCGGGGTTGCGCAGCGTCATGGCCCCCAAGCCGAAGCCGGACATGTGCATGAGCACGTCGCGGACGGTCATGGGGCGGATGGGCTCGACCAGGTGCGTCTCGCCGTCGGGGTCGCGCTGGCGGACCATCAGGTCGCCGAAGGCGGGGATGAATCGGTGGACGGGATCGGTGAGCTGGAAGTGCCCCTGTTCGTAGAGCTGCATGAGGGCGACACCGGTGATGGGCTTGGTCATCGAGTAGATGCGCCAGATGGTGTCGTCGCCGATCTCGGTGCCACGTTCGCGGTCGGCGACCCCCAAGGCTTCGGAGTAGCCGACCGTGCCGCCCCGGGCGATGACGGTCTGGCAGCCGGCGAGCTTGCCGGGCTCGATGTAGCGGGAGCGCAGGTGTCGGCTGAGCCGCTCGAGCTGGCGCGGCTCGAGGCCTGCGGCGTCTGGATCGTGCTTCATGTGTTCCCCCCTGTTTCGAATGAAGAGGGCCGGGGCGCACCGTGGTGCGCCCCGGCCGCTGGCGGAAGGTGTGGGATTCGAACCCACGGTGACCCGGAGGCCACAACGGCTTTCGAGGCCGCCCCATTCGTCCGCTCTGGCAACCTTCCGCCGACGATGGTAGCGGTCAGGTGCGACGCGCTGCGAAGAAGGAGCGCAACAGGTCGCCGCACTCCTCGCCGAGCACGCCGTGCACCACGTCGGGCTCGTGGTTGAGGCGGGGGTCGGCGCACAGGTTGTAGAGCGATCCGCAGGCGCCGGCCTTGGGGTCGGCGGCGCCGTAGACGACGGTTGCGACCCGCGCCGCGACGGCTGCTCCCGCGCACATGGGACACGGTTCGAGGGTCACGACCAGGGTGGTGTCCTCGAGTCGCCATCCGTTGGCGAGCTCGGTCGCAGCGTCGCGCAGCGCCAGGATCTCGGCGTGCGCGGTGGGGTCGCCGTGCAGTTCGCGCTCGTTGTGGCGCCGGGCGATGACGTGCCCCTGGTGGGCCACGACCGCACCGATGGGGGCGTCGCCGTGGGCGGGTGCCCGCCGGGCCTCGTCGAGTGCCACCTGCATCAGATCCTGGTGTGACACCGGGGCTCCGTGGACGTGTGTGAGGGTGGGTCGTGGTGGTTGGTGTGGCGGAGGGGGTGGGATTCGAACCCACGGTGGGTTGCCCCACACACGCTTTCCAAGCGTGCCGAATCGGCCGCTCTCGCACCCCTCCGGGTGTTGGTACCGAACCGACAGGCTATCGTGGTCCTGCGCCCGCCTTCGCATGTGGCGGTCGGGTCCTGTGCAACCGCAGCCCGTGAACCGAGTCAGGGCCGGAAGGCAGCAGCTCTCAGCGGATCCTGCAGTGTGCCGCAGATCGCCTGACCGCCACTTGCGAGGGCGGGCGCTTTCGCGTGCCACCATGAGCAGCGATGACCTCGCGTGGACGATCACCGTGGAGTGCCGCATCCACGGTTGCCGCGCGCAACGAGCTGCGCGAGCTGATGTCGATGGCCCGCCGCGTCGTGTTCGCGGCGGCGATCACCGGTGTGGTCGTCGGTGTGGTCGTCGGTGTGTTCGACCGGGTGGTCGACCGCGAGCTGCTCGAGCAGCTGCTCGAGGCCCCGATCGGGTTGCAGATGGTGCTTCCCGGGCTCGGCCTCGTGGTGTCGGTGCTGGCGTTGCGATGGATCGGGGCGGGGGCCAGTCCGGCCACCACAGACGAGTACCTGCGCGCGTTCCACGGTCTCGAAGCCCGCTTCGACGGCCGGGCGTTCTTCGCCCGGCTGGTGGCCAGCAGTGCCACCCTCGGTTCGGGTGGTGCTCTCGGCTTCGAGGGACCGTCGGTCTACTTCGGGACCGGGATCGGCCAGGCGTTCGGCACCAGGGTGCGGGCCCTGCTTGCCCGTGACGACGTCCGACTCCTGCTGGTGGCCGGCGCCGCGGCCGGGGTTGGGGCCATCTTCCGGGCACCGGCCACCGGCGCGGTGTTCGCCATCGAGGTCCCGTTCCGCAACGAGCTGGCCCGCCGGAGCCTGCTGCCAGCGCTCGTGGGTGCGGCGTCGGGCTATCTCGCCTTCGTCGCCATCAACGGCACCGAGCCGTTGTTCCCGGTGGCCGGGGCGACACTGATCGATGGACGCGACCTCATCGGTGCCGCCCTGGTGGGCATCACCTGTGGGGCCGGTGCTCGCCTGTTCGGGATGGTGATCCGATGGGCGAAGGGTGTGGCCGACCGCTCCCGAGCGCTGGTGGTCACCCCGATCGCGGCCGTGCTCCTCGGTGGTCTGGTCGTGGCCAGTCACGCGGCGTTCGACGGGCTCGCGCTCACCCTCGGTCCCGGATTGCCCGCCATCGAGTGGGTGTTCGAGTTCGAGACCACCATCTGGTTGCTCGTGTTGTTGGGGAGCATGCGCGTCGTCGCCACCGCGGCGACGGTGGCGGGATCGGGAACCGGCGGGCTCTTCGTGCCGCTGGTCGTGCAAGGCGCCATCACCGGTCAGGCCATCGGGGTGCTCATCGGGAGCCACAACCCCACCCTCTACCCGGTGCTCGGCATCGCCGCGTTCCTGGGCGCCGGCTACCGCGTGCCCTTGGCTGCGGTGATGTTCGTGGCCGAGGCGACCGGGCGGCCAGGGTTCGTGGTCCCGGGGCTCATCGCCGCCGTGTTCGGCCAGATACTGGCCGGAAGCAGCTCGGTCACCGCCTACCAGCGCGACGAGCGACTCGGCCACCTCGAGCGTCGTGCCGGCCTTCCCATCTCCACCGCGCTCATCACCGACGTGGCCACCACCGATCCCGACGACTCGCTGGCCGAGCTGTTCACCGAGCACATCGCGCTCGCCCGTCGCCGCGCCATCCCCGTTGTCGAGGGTGAGCGGTCCTACAGCGGGATGGTGCTGCTCGATGACGTCCTTGCCGTGGAGAGCGAGCGTTGGATGGAGACATCGGTCAGCGAGGTCATGCGCACCGACCTCGTCGTGCTCGATCCCGACACCACGGTGGCGGCGGCGCTCACCGCCCTGTCGAAGTCACCCGCCGATCACCTCGCGGTCGTCGACTCCGCCGGGCAACTCTACGGCCTGGTGTCCCAGGAGTCGATCCTCGATCTGGGCGAGCTCATGGACCGTCTCGACGCCGATGATCCGTCCGGATCCGGTCCCCGCTGATGAGCGTCGCTCTGCGCCGGTAGAGTCGGCGTCGATGGCATACCAGACCCTCTACCGGCGCTATCGCTCGCAGCGCTTCAGCGACCTGGTCGGCCAAGACCACGTGGTGCGCGCCCTGCGCAGCGCGGTGCGCGACGAGCGGGTTGGACACGCCTACTTGTTCAGCGGTCCGCGAGGCACCGGCAAGACCTCCACCGCCCGCATCCTGGCCAAGGCGCTCAACTGCGACCACCTCGAAGGGGGCGACCCCTGCGGCACCTGCGAGAGCTGCCGCTCGATCGAGTCCGGGGCGTCGTTCGACCTGCACGAGCTCGATGCCGCGTCCAACAACGGGGTCGAGGCGATCCGCGACCTCATCAGCCGCACCGGCATCGGGTCCCCTGGCCGCACCAAGGTCTACATCCTCGACGAGGTCCACATGCTGTCGGCGGGAGCGTCCAACGCCCTGCTCAAGACGCTCGAGGACCCGCCACCCCACGTGGTGTTCGTGCTGGCCACCACCGATCCTCACAAGGTGCTGCCGACCATCCGCAGCCGCACCCAGCACCTCGAGTTCGGGCTCATCGCCGCCGATGTGCTCGCCGCCCACGTCCGCTGGGTGATCGCCGACGCCGGGCTCGACGTCGATGAGGAGGGCATCGGCTATGCCCTCCGTCAGGGCGGTGGGTCGGCACGGGACACGCTGTCGGCGTTGGAGCAGATCGTCTCTGCCGGCGGTGTGCCCACCGAAGGCGGCTCGAGCGACGAGATCATCGACGCCCTGTGCGAGCGAGACAGCGGCGCCGCCATGGCCGCGGTGGCGTCGGCGATGGCGGTCGGGCGTGAACCGCGTCCGCTGGCCGAAGACCTGCTGGGGGCGCTGCGCGACGTCTTCCTCGCCTCGGTCGGTGGTCCGCTCGACCACCTCACCGACACCACCCGCGAACAGGCCCGCGACCGCGCCCATCGCATGGGTCGCGCGTCGATCACGCGGGCCTTGGAGCTGGTGGGCGAGGCGATCGCCGACATGCGCCACGTGGGCGATACCCGGATCCCGCTCGAGGTGGCGTTGGTTCGCCTCTCCAACCCCGAGGTCGACACCTCGCTCGAAGCGCTCGTCGAACGGGTGTCGCGGCTCGAACGCCTGCTCGAGGGTGGTGGGGCTCCGGCGCCCACCTCTTCGCCGGGTCCTGCCCCCGCGGCGCACGACGCGCCCGCGGCACCAGGCGCTGCGAGCGCACCACCATCTGTACCACCACCGCCGATGCCGCCACGGGCCGGTTCCAGCCCGAAGTCCGACCCTCGGTCGGCTGCTCCGCCGCCGAGCCCCGCCGAACCGGTCTCTCCCGAACGGCCCGAGGCGAGCCCGCCATCCTCCGGGGGCGAGCTGCCGAGCCTCGACGCGATGGCCAGCGCCTGGCAGGCGCAGGTGATGGGTCGGCTCTCCAACCGGGCGCGGGCGCGCTACGGAGCGGGACGGTTCGTGGCGGTCGACACCCACGCGGTGTTCGCGCTACCCAACCCCATCCACCGCGACCGCTGCGAGGACCTCCGCCCCGAGGTCGAGTCCGCGCTCGCCGACCACTTCGGCGTCGCGGTTCCGCTGCGGCTCGTGGTCGACGGCGAGTCGGTGCCGGGTCCCGACTCGGGCCCTGCCGGCGCCCGGGCCACTGCACAGACCGGAGCGCCCCCGGCGGGCGCGGGCGACGGCGGTCGCGGCACCGCCACCGCCACCGATACCGACAACGACGGCCCCGACGACCCCGACGATGTCGGCGATGTCTCCGAGCTCAGCGACGCTGACGTGGGCGCCCCGAGCTCGGTCGAGCGCATCACCGAGCTGTTTCCCGGCGCCGAGGTGGTCGAGGAGCAGCGATGATCCCCACCAAGCAGAGGAGTCTGCGATGAGCGAACCAACAGATCCTGGCGGCCAGCAGGCGTTCCCCGATCTCGGCGGTCTGTTGGCCCAGGCCCAACAGATGCAACAGCAGCTCATCGATGCCCAGGCCGAGGCGGCCTCGGCGGTGGTCGAAGGCAGCGCGGGAGGCGGCTCGGTCACCATCGAGGTCACGGGTGGTCTCGACTTCCGGTCGGTGCGGATCGACCCCAGCGTTGTCGATCCTGACGACCCCAGCCTGCTCGAGGACTTGGTCCTCGCGGCGCTCCACGACGCGGTCGCCCGCATCAACGAGATGCAGGAGGGTGCCATGGGTGGGCTCGATCTCGGTGGTATCGCCGATGCCTTCGGGGGCCCCGAGATGGACGAGACGATGGGTGGTCTGGGTGGGCTGCTCGGTCCCGGGTCCTCTACCGAGCAAGACGACTGATCGGCGGTGGGGGTCTACGCCGCCGCGGTCCAGGATCTCATCGACGAGTTGGGCCGGCTTCCCGGGATCGGTCCGAAGTCGGCGCAGCGGGTCGCGTTCCACCTGTTGAAGGTTCCCGAGCAGGACGCGGTGCGGCTGGCGACCGCCATCGTCGAGGCCCGCAAGCGGGTGTCGTTCTGTGTCCGGTGCTTCAACATCGCCGAGGGCGAGCTGTGTGGGATCTGTGCCGACGAGCGTCGTGACCCGCACCTGATCTGTGTGGTCGAGGAGTCGAGGGACCTGGTGGCGGTGGAACGCACCCAGGAGTTTCGGGGTCGCTACCACGTGTTGCAGGGGGCGATCAGCCCGATCGAGGGCATCGGCCCCGATCAGCTGCGGGTGAAGGAGCTGTTGACCCGCCTCGAGCCCGAGGGCATCACCGAGGTCATCTTGTGCACCAACCCCAACATCGAGGGCGAGGCCACCGCCATGTACCTGGCGCGGCTGCTGACCCCCCTCGGCATCACCGTCACCCGGATCGCCAGCGGCCTGCCGGTCGGCGGCGACCTGGAGTACGCCGACGAGCTGACCCTCGGCCGGGCGCTCGAAGGCCGCCGGTCGTTCCAAGGATAGTGTCCGGATCAGGGAACGGACACAGCACCTCGTCGGTGCGTTCCTCGCGACAGGCCCGGGTGCCGGCATCCCAGCCCGGGATCTCGCCGTTCGGTGTCGAATCCAGGCGGGGTGCTGGTGCGCATGTCGTGGTGTTTCGGATTCCTCGGGGTACCGCTCCGTACGAGTCGGGCGCGGGCGGTAAGTCCGACCCGCCGGAGCGGTACCCCGAGTGACCTGGGTGAGCGAACGATCGGTGGGCACGTCGTTGTGCGCCGATCGGTGTCCGTGGGGGAGTCGGAACGTGTGGAGGGTGGCTCACCCGGTCGATCTGTTGTTGCGATCACATTACAACAATGACGAACTGATGACAACCCCTCGATCGATCGTAATATTTGGAATCGGGTTCCGAATCCTGCTGGGCGGGCGCGACGGGGCCCCGGGTCAGCGCCCGGGCCCCGTCGATCGAATCGTGGGTGCGAGGCCTACGACACGGTGCGCAGGATCATGCCGTCGCCCTGACCACCACCGCCGCACAGGGCCGCTGCGCCGGTGCCGCCACCGCGGCGGCCCAGCTCGAGCAGCAGGTGCAGAGCCAGGCGGGTGCCCGACATGCCGATGGGATGCCCGAGGGCGATGGCCCCACCGTTCACGTTGGTGACCTCGTCGGTGATGCCGAGGTCACCCATGGCGGCGACGCCGACCGCGGCGAAAGCCTCGTTGATCTCGAACAGGTCGAGATCGCCTGCGGTCATGTTGACCTTCTCGGCCGCCTGCTTGATCGCACGCGACGGCTGGGTCAGCAGCGAGGCGTCGGGTCCGGCGACCATCCCGTAGGAGACGACCTCGCCCAGCGGAGTCACGCCGAGCTGGTCGGCGACTTCCTTGGAGGTGACGATCACCGCCGCGGCACCGTCGGAGATCTGCGAGGCGTTGCCGGCGGTGATGTTGCCGGCCGAGTCGAAGGCCGGGCGCAGCTTGCCGAGCGAGTCGAGGGTGGCCTCAGCTCGCACACCCTCGTCGGTGTCGACGACGATCGGGTCGCCCTTGCGCTGTGGCACCTCGACCGGGACGATCTCGGTGCCGAACTTGCCGTCCTTCTGGGCAGCAGCAGCCCGCTCGTGGGACTTGGCCGCCATCTCGTCCTGGGGTCCACGATCGAGACCGGCCGAGGCGGCGTACTTCTCGGTGCCTGCACCCATGGCGCACTGGTCGAAGGCGCAGAACAGCCCGTCGTACATCATCGAGTCGATGACCGACTGGTCACCGATCCGGTATCCCTCCCTGGCACCGGGGAGGAGGTAGGGGGCCTTGGTCATCGACTCCATGCCACCGGCGACCACGATGTCGGCTTGACCGGTTTGGATCAGCATGTCGGCGATGAAGATCGAGTGCAGCCCCGAGAGGCACACCTTGTTCACCGTGGTGGCCGACACGTCCATGCCGATGCCGCCGTTCACCGAGGCCTGACGGGCGGTGATCTGGCCGGCGCCGGCCTGCAGCACCTGCCCCATCACCACGTAGTCGACCTTGTCGGGGCTCACCCCGGCGCGTTCGAGCGCGGCCTTGATGGCGAAGCCGCCGAGGTCGGTCGCCTCGAAGGATCCGAGCCCTCCCGACAGCTTGCCGATCGGAGTACGAGCGCCCTGAAGGATGACGGAACCAGCCATGAGGTCCTCCCCTGGATGTGGCAGGTGTACGAAGCCCAGCATAGGGATGTCCCCGCCGCAACGGCCAGACGGGGTACCAGGCGGTAGCCATTGGAGCCGGAGTCCGACCCGCCACTAGGTTGCCGCCCATGGAGCAGATTCTCGAGGCCATCACAGGGGGAGCGTCGGGCGAGGACCTCGCAGCGCTGCCCGTTCCGCAGTCCTACCGTGCCGCGCACCTGCTGCGCAGCGAACAGGAGATGTTCGCCGGCATGGAGTCATCGCAGAAGGATCCCCGCCAGGCGATCCACGTGGGGGAGGTGCCGACGCCCGAGCTCGCCCCCGACGAGGTCTATGTCGCGGTGATGGCCAGCGCCATCAACTTCAACACGGTGTGGTCGGCCACCTACGAGCCGGTGTCGACCTTCGGGGCGCTCGACCGCCTGGCCCGCCAGAGCGAGTGGTCGGCCCGCCATGCCCAGGACTTCCACGTGATCGGCTCCGACGCCTCCGGGGTGGTCGTCCAGGTCGGCTCGGCGGTGCGGGCCTGGAAGCCCGGCGACCGGGTCGTCGTGCACTGCAACTACGTGGACGACCAGGACCCGCTCAGCCACGACGACGCCATGCTGGCCTCCAACGAGATGATCTGGGGATACGAGACCAACTTCGGCGGTCTGGCCGACCTGGCGGTGGTGCGCGCCAACCAGCTGATGCCCAAGCCGGCCCACCTGTCGTGGGAGGAGGCGGCCTGCAACGCGCTGGTCAACTCCACCAGCTACCGCATGCTGCTGTCGCCGAACTCGTACCAGATCAAGCAGGGCGAAGCGGTGCTCATCTGGGGCGCCTCCGGCGGTCTCGGTGGCTACGCCGTCCAGTACTGTCTCAACGGCGGGGCCACCCCGGTCGCGGTGGTCTCATCGGACGAGAAGGCAGATGTGCTGCGGGAGATGGGTGTCGAGCACGTCATCAACCGCAAGACCCAGGGCTATCAGTTCTGGAAGGACGAGCACACCCAGGACCCCAAGGAGTGGCGGCGCCTGGGCACAGACATCCGCGACCTGATCGGCCGCGACGTCGACGTCGTGTTCGAGCACCCCGGCCGCCAGACCTTCGGCGCATCGGTCTATGTCGTCGGGCGGGGCGGTGCCGTCGTCACCTGCGCCGCCACCAGCGGGTACATGCTCGAGTTCGACAACCGGCACCTGTGGATGCGACTCAAGCGCATCATCGGCTCGCACTTCGCCAACTACCACGAGGCCTGGCAGGCCAACCAGCTCATCTGCGACGGCAAGATCCAGCCGATCCTCTCGGCGGTGCACGATCTCGCCCACACCGGCGAGGCCGCGTATCAGATGCACCAGAACCTGCACGAGGGCAAGATCGGCGTGCTGTGCCTGGCCAGCGAGGAGGGCCAGGGCATCGACGACCCCGAGCTGCGCGAACAGGTCGGCGAGGACAAGATCACGTTGTTCCGCCGGGCCGGCGGGTAGGAGACCACCATGTTGCTCACCGAGATCGACCACGTCGCCATCGCCGTCAATGACCTCGAGGAGGCCATCGGCTACTACCGGCGCACCTTCGGGGCCGAGGTCGCCCACCGCGAGGTCGTCGAGTCCGACGGCGTCGAAGAGGCCCTGCTCGAGGTGGCCGAGTCCTACATCCAGCTGCTCACGCCGGTCAACGACGACTCGCCGGTCGCCAAGTACCTGGAGAAGAAGGGCGAGGGCCTCCACCACATCGGCTACCGGGTGGCCGATTGCGCCGCCGCGTTGCAGGCGGTCAAGGACGAGGGCGGTCGGGTGATCGACGAGGCTCCCCGCCCCGGCTCGCGGGGCACGACGGTGGCCTTCGTGCACCCCAAAACCGCCTTCGGCACCCTCATCGAGCTGGTCGAGGAGTGAGCCGCCCACCCCGGCCCTCCGAACCCAGGATCCGGCCGGTCGCCGACCCCACCTCCGAGCAGTCCGAGGTCCTCGAGAAGACCGGCACCCGCCCCGAGCGTGGCCCGCTGAACATCTTCGCCACCATGGTCCACAACCGGCGGGTGGCCAACCGGGCGGTGCTGCTGGGCGGCGCGTTCCTCAACAAGGGCACGATCCCCGAGCGCGAACGTGAGATCGTGATCCTGCGGGTCGGCCACCGGGCCAATGCCGAGTACGAGTTCGGTCAGCACACCCTCATCGGCGGGCGGGCGGGCCTCACCGACGACGAGATCGAGGCGCTGGCCACCAACGTCAGCGAGCATCCGTGGTCCGACGACGACCGGGCGCTGATCGCCATGGTGGACGACCTGAGCGCCGATGACTGCGTCAGCGACTCCACCTGGGGTGGGTTGGCCCAGCGCTGGAGCGACGAGCAACTGGTCGAGCTGGTCATGCTCGCCGGCTACTACCGCATGATCTCGGGCTTCTTGAACTCGGCGGGCGTGCAGCTCGACGACGGGGTTCCCGGCTTCCCCGGCTGAGCGCGACCGGCCACCGTCCACATGTCCGCCATTCGATGGTCGCTCGGGTCGCTCGTCGTGGCAGCGGTGCTGACCGCCTGCAGCGGTGGCGGCGACGGTGATGCCACCGGCCGTGGCGACAGATCGGATCCCACCACCACTGCTCCACCCGCGGCGGACACGACCACCTCCACGAGCACCACGACCACCACGACCACGGTGCCCCGCCCTACGGGGCCACCGGAATCGAGCGTCTGGGTCCACCTTTTCGACGACACGTTGAAGACACCGGCGGGGGTCGAGGCGGTGCTCGACGAGGTCGCTGCGGCGGGCGTCGACGCGGTGTTCGCCCAGGTGGCCCGACGACACGATGCCTACTACGACTCCGCCTACCTGCCCCCGACCCCCGATCCCGCCCTCGAGCCCGGCTTCGACGTGCTCGAGGCCCTCGTCGACGGTGGCCACGAGCGGGGCCTGCAGGTCCACGCCTGGTTCGTGGTCGCGCCCACCTACCACGACGAGTACGACGACCTCACCCTGCCGCCGGGGCACGTGTGGCTCGAGCACGGCTCCGACAGCGACGACCCGTGGACGACCGTGGCCGAGGACGGAACCGACTCCGACTACCTCGACGTGGGGTTGCCCGTGGTGCACGACCACGTGGCCGCCATCGTCGAGGACATCGCCGGTCGGTACCCGGTCGACGGGATCCACCTCGACTACGTCCGCTACGACGACGCCCGCTGGGGCTACCACCCGCGGGCACTCGACCGGTTCCGCCTCGACACGGGACGCTCCGGCCGGCCGGCACCCGACGACCCCGAGTGGGTGGCCTGGCGCACCGGGCGCACGGCGGCGCTGGTCGAGCGGGCCGCCACGACCCTCGACACCGTCCGCCCCGAGGCTCTGCTGAGCGCGGCGGTGATCGCCGGCGGAGAGGGCCCGTCCGCCGCGCCGGGCGGCTTCGCCGGCACCCGACCGGCTCGCCGGATGTTCCAGGACTGGCCTGCGTGGCTCGATGACGATCGACTCGACTTCGTCGTGGCCATGGCCTACACCCGCGAAGCCGTTCCCGAGCAGGCCGAGTGGTTCCGCCAGTGGGTCGGCTTCGCCGGATCGCTCGCCGACCGTCACCCCGGCCGGGTGGCGGTCGGTGTCGGCGCCTACCTCAACTCGGTGGACGACGCCCTGACCCAGGTCGAGCTGGTGCGTGAGGCCACCGGACACGTGGCCGTCTACTCCTACCAGCAGGACAGCGCCGATGGCCCCCATGGTGCCGTGCTGGACCGGTGCTGTCGCTCCTGACCTGTTGCTGTCGGTGGCCCCTGGCCTACGCTGCGCGCCGCCGATGACCGTGACCGACCTGCGGTCCAGCTGGATCGCCGAGCTCGACCGTCGCGCCGTCGCGCTCGGCGTGCTGGTGCTGATCGCCGGGTATCTGCCGCTGACCCTGCTGGGTCCCGGCACCGACCTCGACGTCGGGGGCGTCTACCACTCGGGTCGGTCGATCCTCGACGGCGGCTACCAGGTCTCGCGCGCTCCTGGGTCGCCGGTGTTCGAGGCGGTCACCGGCGTCTTGCACGCGGCGGGCGGAGCGACGCTGGTCAACCTCGGGTCGGTGCTCATGGCCGCGGTGACCGCGCTGGCGGTGTCCCGCCTGCTCCAGCGGGAGGGTCACCCACACGCGGCCTGGTTCGGTCTGGCCGTGCTGGTGAACCCCTTCGTGTGGGTGGCGGGGACCTCCATGGTCGATTTCTTGTGGGCGACAGGGTTCGTGCTGGTCGGGGCCAACCTGCAGCTGTCGCGCCATCTGGTGCCGGCCGTGGCCTGCTACGTGCTCGCCGCCGGGTGCCGGGTGAGCACGTTGCTGGTGGTCGCGGCGGTCGTCGTGGCCGACGCCTGGGGCGACCCTCAGGTGCGTCGCCGGTTGGTCGCGGTCGTGGCTGCGGTCGGCGGATTGACCGTGATCGTCTACCTCCCGCCACTGTTCGAGCTCGGGTCCGACATCGCCCGCTCCGCCCCACAGACCGCTCCCTGGTACGCCCAGGTCGGGCGCTTCGGGATCAAGAACCTGTTCTTCCTCGGCCCGATCGTGGTCGCTCTGCTCGCCTGGGCCGTCCCGCGTCTCTGGCGTGAGCTTCCCCGCCGCTGGGCCACCTCGACCACGGTGCGGTTCGCGGTCGTCGGATTCGTCCTCATCGAGCTGCTGTTCCTGCGCTTCCCGTGGAAGCTGGCCCACCTCATCCCGGCATGGCTGTGCCTGGTGCTGGTCCTGGGTGTCACGCGGGTGCTCGGCAGACGGGGTCTCGCCGTGTTGATCGCCGGCCAGATCCTGTTGGGGGTGGTCACCGTCAACGTCGCCGAACCCGACCAGCCCGATGATGCGACGGGCGGGCACCTGACCTTCGAGGTGATCGAGGGGCCGTGGTTGCGCGATCTCCGGTGCCGTCTCGAGGGAGACCGGGAGATCTACCGGGAACCCGGCGAGGTGGAGGCGCTGCTCGACACCTGGGCGTGTGTCGTGCCCTGGTCGGAGTGACCGGCGTCGCGAGGGGCGATCGGCCCGCGTAGGCTCGGGAGTGCCACGATCAAGACGGGGGAATCATGCAGGCGATCGATGACGGCGGAGCCGACGGCGGGACCATCCCGTCCGCGCCGGTGACACCGGTGCAGAAGGCGACACCCATGCTGTTGGTGGCCGTGGTCGCGGGCGCCGCAGGGCTGATCCATGCGGCCGTGGCCGGCGCCCACGACGGGCAGCGAAGCGTTGCGGTGCTGTTGGCGCTGGCTGCGGGGCTCCTCGTGGGCGGGGCCGTGCTCGCGCTGTGGTGGCTGGTCACCGAGACCGGACCGGGCTGGCTCCATCACCGGTCGGTCCCACCGGTTGCCGCGGTGCTGGTGCTGGTGCTGGCGGCTCCCGCGATCGTCGTGGGTCTCGAGCCAGACGGTGGCTCGGTGGCGGCTGCGGATGAGGCGAGCGAGCCGGCCGACACCGAGCTGCCTGCCCAGGGCATCGCCTTCACCGAACAGCCCTCCGATGCCGGTCGAGCTCCCGGTTCCTCCGATGGTGACGCCGCCGTGGACGACGATGCCGTGGACGACGATGCCGATGCTGGCCACCAGGCCCACGCCGATGGTCCGGTCATCTCGCTCTACGATCCACGGGTCACCCCCGAACAGCGTCACGCGGCCCGTCAGCTCATCGACGACACCCGGGCGGGCATGGAGCGGTTCACCGACATCGATCGCGTGATCGCCGAGGGCTACCTCTCCATCGGCGACGGCGTCACCGGGTTCGAGCACTTCGTGCATCCCGGTTACCGGGCCGACGACGCCATCCTCGACCCGGACCGGATCGAGTCGATCGTCGCCCGGGTCAACCCCGACGGCTCGCGCGACATCGTGTCGGCGATGTACCTGCTGCCACCGGGAAGCACCATGGACGACGTCCCCGACATCGCCGGAGCGCTCACCACCTGGCACGACCACCAGAACCTCTGCTGGGAAGATGCCCGGGTCGTGGCGACCACCGGAGAGGACGGCTCGTGCCCACGCGGCGTGTTCCGGCCGACGGCTCCGATGATCCACGTCTGGTTGGAGCCCCACCCCTGCGGACCCTTCGCCGGGCTCGAGGGACATGGCGGAGGTTGCGGCCATGAGCACTGAACCCATGGCGAGGGGGCCGTTCCTGCTCGTCGCCGCTGCGTCGTCGGCTGCTGCGGGGCTGGTCCACGCGGCCGCGGCCGGATCCCACGCCGACCTTCCCACCATGGTGAGGCTGTTCGCCTTGGTCGCCGTGCTGCAGGCCGGGTGGGCCGCGTTGGTGGTGATCCACCCCAGCCGCTGGTCGCTGGTCGCGGGCGCCGCGCTCCACGCTGTGTCGGTGGCGGCCTGGCTGATGTCGCGCACCGTGGGCTGGCCGGTGGTCGAATCGATGACCGAACCCGGCACCGTCGGGGTCCAGGATTCGGCAGCGGTGCTCCTCGCCCTGCTCGCGGCGGGGTCCGCCTCGGTGGCCGCGGCCGGCATCGCGTCACCCCGCTGGTTCCGCGTCGCGCCGGTCCCGCCCCTGGCCGCGCTGTTGGTGCTCGGCCTGGCGGTTCCGGCCATCGCTGCCGATCACGCCCACGATCACGACCATGCGGGCGAGGCCCACGATCACGGCGACGAGGAGGCCCACGATCACCCTGATGATGGGGCCCACGATCACGGCGATGGGCATGATGCCGCTGGCGAGGATGTGGCCGGAACCGCGTACGACCACGACGATCCGGTGGTCTCGCTCGACGATCCGCGCCTGAGCGCCGACCAGCGGGCTGCGGCCCAGGCCTTGGTCGACGACGTGCGGGCCGAGATGGAGCGCTTCAGCGATCCGGCGAGGGTGGAGGCCGAAGGCTACGTGTCGATCGGCGACGGCGTGACGGGCTACGAGCACTTCAGCCATCCGGTGCTTCGCGAGGATCCGATCACCCTCGAGCCGAGTCGACCCGAGTCCATCGTGTTCCGGGTCAACCCCGATGGCACCAAGGACCTGGTGTCAGCGATGTTCATCATGCCCCCGGGCTCGACCATGGACGATGTCCCCGACATCGCCGGCACGCTCACCACCTGGCACGACCACCAGGACCTGTGCTGGCTCGGCGACCGTGTGGTGGGCACCGTCGACGCCGACGGCAACTGCCCGTTCGGGGAGTTCCGCGAGGGCCAGCCGATGATGCACGTGTGGCTCGAGCCCCATCCGTGCGGTCCCTTCGCCGGGCTCGAAGGCCACGGTGGCGACTGCACCCAACACCAGCACTGACGCCGGTGATCCCGGGCACCGTCCCCGAGGTGCTCGCCCTCGTGGCCTGCACCGAGCGGCAAGACCCGCGACACTGGTGTCATGAGCGATCAGAGCACTTCATCCGGGGAGCATGAGGCCGGCTGGTACGCCGACCCGATGGGCCGGGGCGAGCTTCGATACTTCGACGGATCGAGCTGGACCGAGCACATCTCCACCAAGGGCGAGCAGCAGGTCGACCCGTTCGGTACCGACGAGAAGATGACCGAGGGTCTCGGCGACTACCTGCTCTCGGGCGCCAACGCCTCCAAGTTCACCATGAACCGCCCGCAATGGACCGGTACCGGGCACCTGTTCACCGAACCGGTCCTGGTGGTCAAGCAGCAGGGCAGGATCGGTCCCGAGATTGCGGCGAACTACGAGATCGAGAGCCACGACGGGACCCGGCTCGGGTCGGTCCGCCAGGTGGGCCAGAGCCAGGCCAAACAGCTCGTGCGGGCTTTCACCAAGTGGGACAAGCACATGTCCCACACCTTCGAGGTGCTCGATGCCGAGGGCAACGTCGTGTTGTCGCTCCACCGCCCCGCGAAGCTGGTGAAGTCCAAGATCACGATCTCGGACGGCTCCGGCAACGAGATCGGCAAGGTCGTCCAGGAGAACGCGTTTCGCAAGATCCGCTTCGACCTGCAGGTGAACGACACCAGCATCGGCCAGATCCGGGGGACGAACTGGCGCGACTGGAACTTTGTGATCTACGACCCCGCCGACGAGGAGATCGGTCGGGTCACCAAGAGCTTCGAAGGGATCGCCCAGGCGCTGATGGGAGGCGACTCGTTCGTGGTGGCGATGCACAAGCCGCTCGAGGATCCGCTCCGCCAGCTGGTGGTCGCCGCCGGCGTCTGCATCGACACCGCGCTGCACATGGACGAGTAGCCCGTCCGGCGACGACCCCACCTGAGCGGTCCCGAGCCTCAGCAGGGTCTGATGGGTCGCGTGAGCGTCGCCATGTTCATCGGTGGTGGCTTGGTCTGTCTGTCCGGGGTGTGGATGAGTGAACGCCGCTCGCCGCTACACCGAACGGGTGGATCTGCGCGCCGGGCGATGACGTCGCGAACGCAGCGGCGTTGCTCTCGGTTGCGGACGAGACCCTTTGTGCAGCCAAGAAGGCGGGGCGTTGCCGCCTTGCCTGGTGGGACGACCGCATCGAGGTCGGCGAGCCCTTCGGCGAGGCGGCTCCAACCTGAACCTCGGCCCTCGGTCTCTGGCGTGTGCTCCCACGCCCGAGCGCGTCCACCGGACTAGTGCTACGTTGAACCGAGACGCGACGGCTCGCTTGGGGGGAGGGAGCCGTCACCGGGAGAAGGAAGAATGGGGGCGCTCACGTGCCGATCGAATCCGATGGCCACAGCGGCGGGAACCCGCGGCTGTACGAGCTGATCGAACAGACCCCGAAGACGGGCAAGAGCCCGACGGTGTGGGCCTGGCCCCAGCTGATCGACCACTTCAAGGTGGCGGGTCAACCGGTTCAGGGGCCATGGCCACCACACCAGCAGCGCCGGCCCGACCCCGATGACGAGTCGCTGCCCGTGGCGATCCCCGACCCGCACGGCTCCGGCGCCTGACCGGCGCCGACGACGAAGAGGAGCGCCGTGTACCCGTCACGATTCCAGTATGAAGCACCCACAACCGTCGAGGCGGCGATCGACCTGTTGCACCGGGGCGGCGGCGAGGCCAAGGTCCTGGCGGGTGGCCAGAGTCTCATCCCGATGATGAAGCTGCGGTTCGCTTCACCCGAGCTGCTCGTCGACATCAACCACATCCCCGGCCTCGACTACCACCGGGTCGACCCCGACGGGTCGATTCACATCGGTGCGCTGTGCCGCCACGTCGACCTCGAGCAGTCGACGACGTTGGCCGACGCACAGCCGGTCCTGGCGGCGGTTGCGCCGTTGGTGGCCGACCCCATCGTGCGCACCCGGGGCACCCTCGTGGGCTCGCTCTGCCACGCCGACCCCCAGGGCGACTGGGCGTCGGCCATGGTGGCCCTCGACGGCCAGGTCGTGGCCCAGGGCCCGCAGGGTCGTCGCTCGATCCCCGTCGCCGACTTCGTCGCCGGACCGTTCCAGAACGTGCTCGCCCACGACGAGGTGGCGGTCGAGGCCGTCGTCCCCGCCCCCGCCGGCACCCCGGCGGGCGGGTACCTCAAGCTCGAACGCCGCATCGGCGACTTCGCCACCGCCGGTGTCGCGGTGGCCCTCGACCTCGTGAACGGGTCGGTGTCCCGGGCAGGTGTCGGCCTCACCGGTGTCGGCAGCTCCACCATCGCCGCGACCGACGCCGCGCAGGCGCTGGTCGGGGCGGCACTGTCGCCCGACGCGATCAACCGTGCCGCCGACCTCGCGGCCGAGGCGGCCCAGCCCCGCAGCGACCACCGCGGCAGCGCCTCCTACAAGCGACAGGTCGTGCGCACCTTCGTGGTGCGCATCCTCACCAACGTGCTCGAATCCGACGAGAGGGCAGCCTGATGACGAGTCTCTTCTCGGAGATCTCCCCCGAACCCGCGGCCGATGTCCCGGTCCGGCGCATCACCGTCACTGTCAACGGTCAACGCCGCAGCGCCGATGTCGAGCCGCGGTTGCTGCTCGCCCACCTGCTCCGTCAGGCCTTCCGCCTCACCGGCACCCACACCGGCTGCGACACCACCAACTGCGGTGCGTGCACCGTGTTGTACGACGGTCAACCGGTCAAGAGCTGCACGATGCTGGCCGTCCAGGCCGACGGTCACGAGGTGACCACGGTGGAAGGGCTGGCCGGGGCCAGCGAGCTGCACCCCGTCCAGGAGGGCTTCCGCGACGAGCACGGCCTCCAGTGCGGGTTCTGCACCCCCGGGATGATGCTGGCCGCCAAGGCGTTGCTCGACCGCAACCCCGACCCCACCGAGGACGAGGTGCGCTGGGCGCTGTCGGGCAACCTCTGTCGTTGCACCGGCTACCAGAACATCGTCAAGTCGGTGCTGTGGGCGGCGGACAAGATGCGCGGACCCGACACCGGCGGTGGAGGCGACCGACACGACGAGGAGCAGCCATGACGCTCGACGAGGTCAAGATCGGCGGCTTGGGGGCCAGCCGAAAGCGGGTCGAGGACAACCGCTTCATCCGCGGCACGGGGAACTACGTCGATGACATCGTGCTGCCGGACATGCTCCACATGGAGATCCTCCGCAGCCCCCTCGCCCATGCCCGCATCACCTCGATCGACACCAGCAAGGCGTGGGAGATCCCCGGCGTCCACCTGGTGCTCACCGGCGAGATGATGGCCGCCCGCAACCTGGCGTGGATGCCGACGCTCTCCTATGACACCCAGGCGGTGCTGGCCACCGACAAGGTGCGGTTCCAGGGCCAGGAGGTGGCCTGTGTCATCGCCGACGATCCGTACACCGCCAAGGACGCGTGCGAGGCCATCGTCGTCGACTACGAGCCCCTTGCCCCGATCGTCAACCCCGAACAGGCGCTGGCACCCGACGCCCCCCTGATCCGCGACGACAAGGAGGGTCAGGCCGACAACGTCATCTTCGATTGGGAGGTCGGCGACCGCGAGGCCACCGAGCGGGCCTTCGCCGAGGCCGACCACGTGTCGACCCTCGACCTCCACTACCCCCGATCGCACCCGTCGCCGATCGAGGCCTGCGGGTCGATCGCCGACTTCGACCGGTCGACCTCCAAGCTCACCGTCTACATGACCACCCAGGCGCCCCACATCATTCGCGCCGCGGTGGCCCTGGTGGCCGAGCTGCCCGAGCACATGATCCGCATCATCTCGCCCGACCTGGGCGGCGGCTTCGGCAACAAGGTGCCGGTCTATCCCGGCTATGTGGCGTCGATCCTCGCCTCGATCCTGCTCGAACGGCCCGTCAAGTGGATCGAGGACAAGTCGGGCAACCTCATCTCCACCGGCTTCGGTCGCGACGTCTACCTCAAGGGCGAGCTGGCCCTGCGCAAGGACGGCAAGATCCTCGGGGTCCGGATGCACACCGACTCCGACCACGGGGCCTTCTTCGCCGACGCCCAGCCCAGCAAGTTCAAGATCGGGCTCATGCACTCGACCTTCGCCTGCTACGACGTCGGTGCCGCCCATCTCACCGCCAGGGGCGTCTACACCAACAAGGCCCCCGGAGGGGTCGCCTACCGCTGTTCGTTCCGGGTCACCGAGGCCATGTTCTTCCAGGAGCGCATGGTGCAAGCCGCGGCCGACGAGTTGGGCATCGACCAGGCCGAGATCCGCCGCATGAACTTCGTGCGCGACGACGACTTCCCCCACCGCACCCCGTTCGGATTCCTCACCGACTCGGGTCAGTACGGCAAGTGCCTCGAGGTGGGGCTCGAGGCGGTGGGCTACGCCGACTTCGCGCGCCAGAAGGAAGAAGCCCGCCGGCGCGGTCGCCTCCTCGGCATCGGCATCTCCACCATGACCGAGCCGCTCGGTGCCGGCAACAGCCGCGAGTACGACATCCTGGGCATCAAGATGTTCGACTCGGCCGAGCTGCGGGTCCACACGAGCGGCAAGGCCATCCTCCGCACCGGCGCCAAGACCCAGGGCCAAGGGCACGAGACCACCTGGGGCCAGATCGTCGCCCACGAGCTCGGCATCCCGGCAGAGGACATCATCGTCGAGGAGGGCGACACCGACACCGCTCCGTTCGGGATGGGCACCTACGCGTCGCGCAGCACCCCGGTCGCCGGCGCCGCCGTGTCGATGGTGGCCCGCAAGATCCGGGCCAAGGCCCGCAAGCTGGCGGCCCACCTGCTCGAGGTGTCCGAGGAGGACATCGAGTGGGAGCTCGGCCGGTTCTACGTGCGCAGCGCACCCGACCGTGGCGTCACCATCCAGGAGTGCGCGATGGCGGCCTACACCAACGTGCCCGACGGCATGGAGCCCGGTCTCGAGAACACGGCCTACTACGACCCGCCCAACCTCACCTGGCCCTTCGCCTGCTACATCGCCACCGTCGAGGTCGATCCCGAGACCGGGGTGTGGGACGTGTTGAACCTGGTCGCGGTCGACGACTGCGGCGTGCGGATCAACCCGATGATCGTCGAGGGCCAGATCATGGGTGGGCTCACCGAGGCCTTTGCCATGGCCAGCATGCAGTTCATCACCTTCGACGCCGACGGCAACTGCGTTGGCTCCAACTACATGGACTACCTGTTGCCCACCGCCTGGGAGACCCCCGGCTTCGAGCTGCACGAGGTGGTCACCCCGTGTCCGCACCACCCCATCGGAGCGAAGGGGGTCGGCGAGTGCGCCACCGTGGGCGGTCCGGCTGCCTTCGTCAACGCGGTCATGGACGCGATCAGCCACACCGGCGTGCGCAACATCGACATGCCGCTGCTGCCCGACCGTGTCTACGAGGCCCTCAGCACCGGCCGGGATGTCTCCGGGGCACCTCCAGTGAAGACGGACGAGTCGTGAACGAGCAGCGGTCCGACGGCTGGGGCATCGTCGAACGGGCGGTCGAGCTGGCTCGCCGTGGCGAGGAGTTCGCGCTGGCCACCGTCGTGTGGCGCCAGGCACCGACGTCGGGCCAGCACGGCTCGCGGGCCATCGTGACCCGCTCGGGCGAGCTCCACGGCTGGATCGGTGGAGCCTGCTCCGAGCCGGTCCTCATCCGCGAGGCACAGCGGTCGCTGGCCGATCGAGAACCCCGGCTGCTGGTGCTCGGAGCCCCGGACCAGTTCGGCGATGTTCCCGAGGGGATGACGTCGATCGCCATGGCCTGTCAGAGCGAGGGAGCGATGCAGATCCACATCGAACCGGTGCAACCCGCACCCCACCTCGTGGTGGTGGGACGATCCCCGATGGCTCACACCCTGGCCGACATGGCCGGGGTGCTCGACTGGTCGGTCGACATCGTCGACGCCCCCGACTTCTCACCCTCGACGGTCGATCAGCGCTCGATGGTGGTCGTCGCCACCCAGGGCCACGGCGACGAAGAGGTGCTGGAACAGGTCGTCGCCGCCGATCCCGCCTACGTGGGGCTGGTCGCCTCGCACCGCCGGGGCGAGGCCGTGCTCGGCTACCTCGCCGACCGCGGCGTCCCCTCCGACGTGCTCGAACAGGTCCGGGTGCCGGTCGGCCTCGACCTCGGTCACACCAGCCACCGCGAGATGGCGGTCGCCGTGCTCGCCGAGATCGTGCAGCTGCGAGCAGCAGGCGAGCTCACGCCCGCCGACGCTGGTGCCGCTGCCGTGGTTCGCCCGGCCGAGGCCATCGACCCGGTGTGTGGCATGACCGTCACCGCCGACGCCTCGGGCCGGCCCTTCGAGTACCAGGGCACCACCTACTACTTCTGCTGTCCCGGCTGCCGGGCGGCGTTCGAGAAGGATCCCGAAGCCCACTTCACCCCGGGGGCCCGATGCTGATCACCAACGACTTCGAGGTCGCCGAGCCCGCCGACGACGTCTGGCGGTTCTTCGACGACATCCCGCAGGTCGCGGCATGCCTGCCCGGCGCCGAGCTCAGCGACCAGACCAGCGAGAACAGCTTCGAGGGCGGGGTCGCCATCCGGCTCGGTCCGGTCCGGCTCGAGTTCGGCGGCACCGCCACCATCACCGAGCGCGACGACGCCAACCGCCGCATCGTCGTCGACGCCTCCGGGGCCGACGTGAAGGGCCGGGGCCAGGCGGCGATGCTGCTGACCGCCACGGTCGCCAACACGTCGAGCGGTTCGCGGGTCGAGGTGAGCATCGACCTGACGCTGTCGGGTGCGGCCGCCCAGTACGGGCGGGGCATGGTCTCCGACGTCACCTCGGTGCTGATGGACGACTTCGCCACCAACATGACGAACCGCGTCGATGCCATCCGCCGTGGCGTCTCGCCCGATCAGATCGACACGGTCAAGCCGGCCGGTGGTCTGGTGATCGCGTTCCGCGCGGCGCGCATGGCCCTGGCCCGGGTCTTGGGGCGGTTCTTCCTTCCGTACCGTCCACCCGCCGCCACCAACGCCTGACGAGGAGCTGTCATGACCCTGTGGGGACTCGGAAACCTGATCCTGCTTCTGGCGGTGGTGCCGGTGCTGGTGGCGCTGCTCAACCGAGTGCTGGCTGCGCTCGAACGGATCCGGGCCGCCTCCGACGACATCCTCGCCGGTGGGGTCGCCCTCATCGGCGAGCTCGACGACACACCCGAGCTGCTGGCCACCACCGACGCCACCATCCACGACGTATCGGTCGGCGCCGTTCGCTACGCCGGCTCGGTCGCCAAGCTCCTGCCACCGAAGGAGGACTGAATCGTGCCCGCCGCCGCCATCGTGACCCTGGTGCTCGCCACCCTGATCATCGCCACCGCCGCGCTCGGTCTCATCCGGGTCATCTTCCACTTGCGGGCGATCCACGCCACCCTCGGCCAGGTCGTCGGGGGTGTGCAGGTGATCGCCGACAAGACCAGCACCGTGCCGACCGTCGTGGCATCGGTCAACGAGAGCCTGAAGCCGGTCCGCGACTTCAGCGAGTCGATCTGATGGGGGTCTCGATGTCGAGCCTGGTGCTGGCGTCCGAGTCGATCACCGGATGGGTGGTCGGCTATGTCATCGGTGGGGTGGTGGTGTTGGTGGTGGTGGCGCTGGTGGTACCGATCCTGCTGCTGGCCCGGTCGATCGGCACCGACGCCACCCGCATCAACGACGGGCTGGGTGCTGCGGTGCACAACACCGCGGCCCTCGCCGAGCTCAAGACGACGAACGAGTCCGCCGAGGCCATCGTCGCCGGCCTCCGGCGCGGACGCACCCGGTTGGGAGGCTGAGGATGGTCGTACTGGCACTGACGTCTACGCAGGAGAACCTGTGGTGGGGAGCGATCATCGCCGGGGCGGTCGTGGTGATCGCCGTTGCGGCGTTGCTCACGATCCTGGTGATGCTCGTCCGCTCGATCGAGCAGCGGGTCGATCTCATCCGCTCCACGCTCGACCAGGCGGCGGAGAACACCGCCGACACAGCGCTCATCGCCGAGACCGCCCAGCGGGTCGAGGCGGTGCTCAACGAAGGGCTCGAGCACCACCTGTTCCTCGGCCGGGTCCTCGAGAAGGTGCGCTCATGACCACGCTCGTCGTCCTCTCGGTCGTCGTCATCGTGGCGCTCGTCGCCGTGTTGGCGGCCTACCTGTTCATCGTCGGCTCCCAGCTCACCCGCGTCGCCGGCAAGCTCGAGGAGTGCGCCGAGACGGTGTGGACCATCAAGGCCAACGCCGAGCCGATCGCACCCGGTGTCGCACACATCAACCACACCGGCGGTGTCGTCGCCGGCGCGCTTCCCCTGCTGTTCAACATGGCCGAGGGGATCGTCACCGGCGCCACCTACGAACCGACACCCGAGTCGGCACAGCGACCCCCGGCCCGACCCGCCATGGGCACCCGCCGCAGCCGTCTCACCGAGGCCGTCGGCTACCGACCCGACGGCGCGGGCAGCTCATAGCGTCAGCGCGGAGCGCTTGCCCGACAGCTCCCCCCAAACCGGGAGCTCACCTATCGATCTCAGCTGCCGTCGTGTCCCGAGGGGTCGCGCCCGGTGGTGAGGGGTCCGGTGGTGGGGGCCTCGTAGCTGCCGATCCACTCGTCCCGCCAGGCCGGGTCGTACTGCTCGGGGTTGCAGCTCGGCTGGTACATGGCGATGAGCTCGCGGACGATCTGCTCGCGGTGTGCGGGCAGGCCGCCAGGCACCTCGTAGGTGCAGACGTGCAGGTTGAACCGGTCGCCGGCCCGCTTGGTCCAGCAGGAGGCTTGCGGGTGCTTGAACGGGAACCGCTCGCGCGACAGGTCGTCGCCGTGACCGACGTAGATCACCGCGAACCGCTGGGGCTTGGACTCGGGATCGGGCCGGGTGAGGATGCCGTACACCCCAGGCGACGCGGGCGGTGTCCAGCCGGCGAGCACCCGGGGCCCTTCGAAGGGGTAGCCGGCGAGCGACCCGAGCCGGATCATCCCGGCTCCTCGGGGTCGACCAGGTCGTCGAGCTCGCCGATGACCTCGGCCCTGGTGGCGGGCCAATCCGGTAACCCGGCCTGTTCGGCCGCCCGGAGGAACGCGGGCACGGCGACCTCGACCGCCTCGTCGGCCGTCGCCGCCTCGACGATGACCTGCGCGCCGTAGCTCATGGTGCCGATGCCGCTGGCGATGCCGCCCATGGGGGCGACGGCGTCGGCCAGCGCAACGACCTCGTCGTGGGTCACCACCCGGTCGCCCTCGGCCACCACCGACACGCTCCACCTCATCGTCTCCATCGCGCTCACCTCAGCTCGGGCAGCATCGTGGCGAACTCCTCGAGGCTGCGCAGGTTGTGGCCGGAGACGATGATGTCGATGTGGGGAGCAGCGACCATCATCGCGAGCGATGTGGGCCGGAACTCGGGGTCGTCGCCCTTGTGGGGGTTCATCCACACGACCCGGTGGCTGAGCCGGTGGAGGCGCTCCATGGCCCCCGCCAGCACCGCAGGGTCGCCCCGATCGAGCCCGTCGGAGCAGATGACGACGATCGCGCCCCTGCTGGTGCCTCGCCGCCCCCACCGGCGCACGAACTCGTCGAGCGAGTCGCCGATGCGGGTGCCGCCGTCCCAGTCGAACACCTCGTCGGCGGCGCGGGCCATGGCGTCGTCGGCGCGCCGCCGGTCGAGCGCCTTGGTGATGCGGGTGAGTCGGGTGCCGAAGCAGAAGACCTCGACGCGGTCCGATGCCCGTCGGGCCGAGTGGGCGAACTGCAAGAGGTTGCGCGAGTAGTCCGACATCGACCCCGACACGTCGAGGATCAACACGACCGGGCGGATGCGGAGCTTGCGGCGAAGCCACAGGAGGTCGCCCGGCTCGCCGTGCATCCGCATGGTCTCGCGCGCCATGCGGCGGGCGTCGAGGCGTCGACCGGAGCGGGTGGGCGCGCTGCGCCGGGTTCTGCGCTGGGGTGGCCGCAGCCGGGTCCGGGCCATGATGCGCCGCAGCGCAGCCAGCTCCTCAGGGGTGCAGGCCGAGAAGGCCTTGTTCCTCCACACCTCGGAGCCGGAGGCCACGAGGCCGAGCTGTGCTTCGTCCTCCTCGGAGGACTCGTCGCCCGGTTCGGAGTCGGGGATCTGCAGCACCGCCTCCCGGCCGCTCACGCTGTCCGTGGGGGTCTGGAGCACATCGGCCCCTGGGGCGTCCTCGCCGAGGAAGAAGTGGCGGAACACCCGGTCATAGACCGTGATCTGGTCGCGGCGGGTCACCAGGGTGGTGCGCCCCGCCCAGTAGAGGTCGACCAGGTCGGTGGGGTCGAGGGCGGCAACCGCGGTGCAGTAGGTCACCACGTCGCCCGAACCGATCGCCATGCCGGCCTCGCGCAGCTCGTGGCCGAACTCGACGAGCAGATCGGAGACGGCGAGCTCAGCCATCACCGATGACGTCGGCCAGGTCGTCGCGCACGAGGTCGAGGTCGTCGCGGTCCTTGATCACCGACCCGAGGGTGTCGTCCGCGCTCGTCGGGTCGAGGTCGGTCGCGCCGATCACATCGAGCGACGCCACCCAGTCGAGGGTCTCGGCCACCCCTGGGGGTTTGGCCAGGTCGAGCTCGCGCAGGCGGTGCACCGCGGCGACCACCTTGTGCGCCAACGCCTCGGGCACCCCGGGGGCGCGGACCTGGAGGATCTCGAGCTCGCGCTCGACGGTGGGATAGCCGATCCAGTGGTAGAGGCACCGGCGCTTGAGGGCGTCGTGCAGCTCGCGGGTGCGGTTGGAGGTGAGGATCACCACCGGCCGGGTCTCGGCGGCGATGGTGCCGACCTCGGGCACGGTGATCTGGTAGTCGGACAGCAGCTCGAGGAGGAAGGCCTCGAACTCGTCGTCGGCCCGGTCGATCTCGTCGATGAGCAACACACACCCGTCGCCGGCTCGCAAGGCATCGAGCAGCGGCCGCTCGAGGAGGAACTTGGGGCTGAACAGCTTGTCGACCGCCTCGTCGTCGGCGACCTGGTGCTCGGACAGGGCCCGGATCTGCAGCATCTGGCGGGCGTAGTCCCACTCGTAGAGCGCCTGGTTGGTGTCGATCCCCTCGTAGCACTGCAGGCGCACGAGTCGCCGGCCCGACACCGTGGCCAGCACCTTGGCCAGCTCGGTCTTGCCGACGCCGACCTCTCCTTCGAGCAGCAGGGGTCGCCCCAGCTCGAGGGCGACGAACATCGCGGTGGCGAGACCGCGGTCGGCGAGGTAGCCACCGCGCCGCAGGGTGTCGGTGAGCTCGGCGACGCTACCTGGCGGCTCGCTGGTGCCCGGGTTCGTCATCGACCGACCGGATCGCCCCGTGCGCCGATGTCAGCGGGAATCGGACTGGCCGAACACGAGGTCGCCCACGGTGCCGCCGGAGGTGTTGAGCTTGCCCTCGCGGGCCAACCGGTCGCGCCAGGCCTCACCGAGGTCGGTTCCGGGTTCGGCCAAGCCGTCGAAGGTGATCTCGCGGGTGTTCTTGCACTGCTTGGTGGGGCTGCAGTCCTCGTCGACCGGCAGGGCGACCTCGCCCTGGGCCGCCCACACGGCGCGGAGCACGTCGCGGGTTTCGTCGGTCTCGTGGGTCATGGCGGCAGCTCCTTTCCCCATGGGTCCCGTCGGCTTCACGCTACCAGTGGACCGGAGTGGTTGCGCCTTGGACGATCAGGTCCCAGACGGGGGAGTCGATCGGTAGAGCGCGCCCAGCGCCTCGGCCAGGACCGCCACCGCCACCTCGGGCGGGCTGTTGGCGCCGATGTCGAGCCCGGCGGGGCCGTGGACCCGGTCGAGGTCGGTCACGCCCCGGTAGGCGAGCCAGTCGGCCCGGGCCTGTTGCATCCTCCGCGAGCCGAGGGCGCCGATGTATCCGGCGTCGGTGTCGAGCGCCGCGTCCAGCGCGGCACCGGCGACCTCGAGGTCGTGGTGGGCGACGACCACGCAGTCGCCCGCCGAGAGACCGGCGATCAGCCCGGTCGCGGTCGAGGCGTCGGCCGCGACCGCGGTCTGCCAGCCGAGCAGGGCACCCGCTGCCACCAGCGCCTCGACCATCGGCCCACCACCGACGAGGACGAGCTTGGTGGTCGGGGCCAGCACCGTCACCAGCGTGTCGCCGTCGACGCTCACGCTGGCCGCACCGGAACGGAACCGCTCGGCCACCTGGTCGTCGGCGTCGTCGATCGTGGCTCCGGTGTAGAGCGTGGTGGAGGTGATCCGGTCGCCGTCGAGTCGGCTGACCAGACATGCCGGCTGACGGTCGATGAGCACCTGCCACAGCTCGTCGGGTAGCTCCGAGGCTGGTGTCAGTACGCAACGGGCCCGGCCTCCGGCAGGAAGCCCGGCGACCGCGGCGTCGATCGCGCTCACATCCAGGTCGTGCAGGCGGCCGGTGCTGGGCTGGAGTCCGGCGAGCTCGGCCAGCTGGCTGTCGAGCGCACCGTCGAGCAGGGAGCCGATGCGGCCGCCGCCCGGTGTCAGGGCCAAGGCGCCGGTGGGATCGACGGCCCCCAGCTGCTCGGTGTCGACGATCCAGGCCACATCGACGCGGGTGTCGGCCCGCCGGCAGGCCGCCACGCTCAGCGCGATGTCGTACACGTGCCCGAGCCTATCGAGCCTGCCTTCGTCTTGATCGGTGGGCGAGAATGAACGAATGCAGGTCCACCTGATCGACGGCACCTACGAGCTGTTCCGTCACTTCTACGCCGTGCCATCGCACGTCACCGGCGACGGCCGTGAGGTGGGTGCGGTCCGGGCGGTGGTCGGTTCGATGCTCATGCTGCTCGAGGACGGCGCCACCCACGTGGCCGTCGCCACGGACAAGGTCATCGAGTCGTTCCGCAACGACCTGTGGCCCACCTACAAGGACGGCTCCGGTGTCGACCCGGTACTGCTGTCGCAGTTCCGACTGCTCGAGGACACCCTCACCTCCGCCGGGTTCGCGGTGTACGCCATGGTCGACCACGAAGCCGACGACGCCCTCGCCTCCCTGGCGAAGACCGCTGCGGCAGACCCCCAGGTCGACCGGGTCCTCGTCGCCACTCCCGACAAGGACCTGGCCCAGTGCGTGGTCGACGACCGTATCGTCCAGTACGACCGCCGCAAGGGCACCATCAGTGGGGTGGCCGAGGTGATCGACAAGTTCGGCGTGCCTCCCGAGTCGATCCCCGACTGGCTCGCCCTGGTCGGCGACACCGCCGACGGCTTCCCCGGCGTGCCGGGGTGGGGCGCCAAGTCGGCGGCCACGGTGCTGGCCCGGTGGGGCCACGTCGAGGCCATCCCGGACGACCCCGCCGAGTGGGACGTCACGGTTCGGGGCGCCGCCCGGCTGGCCACCACCCTCGCCGAGCACCGCGAGAACGCCCTGCTGTTCCGGCGCCTCGCCACCCTCGTCGACGACCTCGATCTCGTCGGCTCGGTCGACGAGCTGCGATGGGCCGGTCCACGCTCCGGGTTCGCCGAGGTGGCCGCCGCGCTCGATGCGCCTGGCTTGGCCGAACGGGCCGAGCAGCTGGCCGAACGTAGGGATTGACCGTGGCCACTCCCTCCGCCACGGTCACCGTCGACGGCCACGAGGTACGGGTCTCGAACCCCGACAAGGTGTTCTTTGCCGCCGCCGGCGTCACCAAGATGGACCTGGTCGAAGTACTACCTGGACCGTCGGGGCGGGGGCGCTCCGGGGCGTCAAGGCCCGTCCCACGGTGCTCAAGCGCTACCCGGACGGGCAGGGCACCGAACCGTTCTTCCAGAAGCGGGTGCCCGACTCGCGCCCCGACTGGCTCTCGACCGCGACCGTCGCCTTCCCCAGTGGCCGTACCGCCACCGAGCTGTGCCCCACCGACGTCGCCCACATCCTCTGGGCGGTGAACCTCGGCTGCCTCGACCTCAACCCGTGGGCCGTGCGCCGGTGGGATCTCGACCACCCCGACGAACTGCGCATCGACCTCGACCCCCAACCCGAGGTTCCCTTCTCGGCGGTGCGAGACGTGGCGCTGCTCGTGCGCGACGTCCTCGCCGAGCACGACCTGGTCGGCTTCGCCAAGACGTCGGGCTCGCGGGGCATCCACATCAACGTCCGTGTCGGCGCGAGGTGGGACTTCCTCGAGGTCCGGAGGGCCTGCCTCGGCCTACTCGGCGCGCGACACCCCCAACGCCCAGGTGTCGTGCCCCGTCGCCTGGGACGAGGAGGGCGGCCTGGGCGACGCGCCCTGGCCTCCGAACTTCGCCAAGCAGCCCACCGAGCCTCGCCGGGTGCAACCGAGCCGCCGCAAACAGGACTGACGGCCTCCCACCGGCTGGTGCCACACCTCGGGGCGCGGACTCGTCGCGACGATCAGCTGATGGCCGAACCCAGCAGGCCCGGCCTGAGCATGCTGTCCTCGACCGCCATCGCCGGGCCCGGGCGCGCGAGATGGAACCCTTGGGCGCGATCGCAACCCAGAGACGCCAGCTGGTCGAGCTGGCGCTGGGTCTCGACCCCTTCGCCGGTCACGGTCATGTCGAGGGCATGGCCGATGTCGATGATCGCCTTGACGATCGCCGGCTCGATGCCGCCCCGATCCAGCGCGTGCACGAACGTGCGGTCGATCTTCACGAAGTCGAGCGGGAACAGTCGCAGATGCGACAGTGACGAGTAGCCCGTCCCGAAGTCGTCCAGCCCGACCTTCACGCCCTGGTCGCGAAGTGCCGACAGGCCAGACAGCGCCGAGTTCGACGACTCCAGCACCACCCGCTCGGTGACCTCGATCTGCAGCGCACTGGTCGGCAGTCCCGATGCGGCGAGCTGTTCGAGCACGGACTCGGCGAATCCCGTGTCGGACAGGTGCCGAGACGTGAGGTTCACTGCCACTCCCTCGAACTCGCGACCTTCGAAGTCGACGCACCATCTGGCGGCCTGGCCGATCGCCTCGGCCAACACCCACCCGTCCAGTGGGACCAACAGACCCGCTTGCTCGGCGACATCGATGAACGCCTCTGCGTCGATGAGCGTGGAGCGCTCGGCATCCCAGATCCGGATCAGCGCCTCGGCCGCGACGGGCGCGCCGGTCTGCAGGTCGATGATCGGCTGGTAGACCACGCGCTGGCGGTCCTCGTCGATGGCATGGCGGAGCATGCGCTCGATCCCGAGTCGACCGACCGCACGGGTGCGCAGGGCGTCGTCGAACTGGTCGCAGCGATCCCGCCCGTGGCCTTTGGCCCGGTACAGCGCCAAGTCGGCTTCCTCGAGCAACGCCTCTGCCCCGTGCCGGGCGTCGGCGGTCGCCGAGGTGCCAACGCTGATCGTGCACTGGATCCCCTCGTTGCCAATGGTGAACGGTGCACGTCCGGCGGCGACGATCCGCTCGCCGAGGGCGGCGACCTCATCGGGCGAGGACAGGTTCTCGACAACGATCGCGAACTCGTCGCCACCGAGTCGGGCCAAGGTGTCGTGCGGCCGCAGCAGGCTCCGGAGCCGTTCGGCGGTCTGGAGCAGCACGGCGTCGCCGACCAGGTGGCCGACCGTGTCGTTGATCGCCTTGAACTGATCGAGATCCACGAAGAAGACCGCGACCACACCCACGCGGCGTTCGAGCTGGCTCAAGGCATGCTCGAGGCGATCCATGAAGACGGTCCGGTTGGCGGTGCCGGTGAGCGGATCGGTCGTGGCGAGCCGGCGAAGCTCGAGCTCGGTCTGGTGACGGTCGCTGATGTCACGGATGGTCGAGACCACCAGTGGCTCACCGTTGTCGAGGACAGCCCTCGACACGACCTCGGTCCAGAGGTAGGTCCCGTTGGCGCATCGGAATCGCCACACCGAGGTCACCGAGTCGGTCGGCCCGAACAGCACCTGGCGGTGAGCGTTGCCCACCACGGCCGTGTCGTCGGGATGCACCAGAAGGGCTTGTGGTGATCCCACGATCTCAGCCGGTTCCCATCCGAACAGCCGCCGGCTCGCGGCGGAGGCGAACCTCACGGTCGCATCCGCCGCTGTGACCACGTGCAGGTCGCGAGCGCCGTCTGCCACGAGACGGTGGAACGCGTGCTCGGTGGTCGTCTCCGGGGGCGTCGACGTCACGGCGTTGCTCCTCTGCACCGGTGAGGCGCCACCAGGGTCTGGAGCAACGCGAGCTTGGTTTCGCGAGAGGCTAGCCGACTCGCAGTCGATGCACAGGTGTACGGTAGGGAGTGACACGCCAGCCCTGAGGTGTCGGGCCAGCGGACCGTTGGCCCGGAAGCGGTGCTCCAGACCCTGGTAGCGCGACCTGCTCGCCGAACCAGGAAGGTCTCATGGCTCACATCGACTCGGGTCCCGCTGCCACCAGCAACGGGTGTCGCGACCTCCTCAGGCCCATCGGGGCCGTGTTCCCCACCTCTGTCCCGGACCCAGGGCCGTGAGCAGCGGTGGAGAGCGGCGCCTCCGGATCCTGGGGCGCCTCGCGGAGGGCGACCCCGACGACGGCGCGAGCCAGCGGCTGTGCCGGGTGTGTGCCGAGGCCACGGTGATGACCGGCGCCGGGATCATGCTGATGTCGGGCGATGTTCCTCGAGGGTCGGTGTGTACCACCGATGGTGTCAGCCACCTCATCGAGCAGTTGCAGTACGACCTGGGCGAGGGACCGTGCGTCGACGCCTACCAGCTCGATCTGCCGGTGCTCGAGCCCGATCTGGCCGATCCCGTGACACCACGTTGGCTGGCCTTCACGCCACCGGCGACAGCTGCGGGAGCCCGTGCCGTGTTCGGCTTCCCGCTACGGGTCGGTGCCGTTCGTCTGGGTGCGCTCAATCTCTACTGCGACCGGTCCGGCCCGCTGACCGACGAGCAACACGCCGACGCGCTGGTCATGGCGGAGGTCGCTGCCCAGTCGGTGCTGCTCCTGCAGGCGAAGGCACCGGAGGGGATGGTGGCGGCCGAGCTCGAAGCCGGAGCCGACTTCCAGTACGTGGTGCACCAGGCCGCCGGCATGGTTGCCGCTCAGCTCGACACCTCGGTCGCCGACGCCCACATCCGACTTCGGGCGCACGCCTTCGGCGCCGATCGTCATGTCGACGATGTGGGACGGGACGTCGTCGCCCGCATGTTGCGCTTCGACCCGGCCAGCGGCGAGGCGAAGCCCACGCCATGAGGTCTCCGCTAATATTGCCACCAGTATCTGGTTCCTGTCCGATCGCCACCGGCGTTCGGGACGACCGCGGCCGATGCCGACGACTGGAGCTCACATGACCAGAGAAGCGGCGCTTGCATCGACCTTGGTCGAACTGGCCGACTCACTCGTCGCCGATTTCGATGTTGTCGAGCTCCTCACCCTCTTGACCGGTCGTTGTGTCGAGGTGCTCGACATCGGTGCGGCGGGGATCATGCTGGCTGCCCCCGACGGAGGCTTGCGGTCCATGGCGTCCTCCAGCGACGCCATGAGGGTGCTCGAGCTCTTCGAGATCCAAGCCCAGGAAGGGCCGTGCCTCGACTGCTTCCACTCCGGCGTGCCGGTGGAGAACCCCGACCTGGCCGAATCGACTGGTGGATGGCCCCGCTTCTCGGCCGAGACCCTGGCGGCGGGGTTCCGGTCGGTGCAGGCGTTGCCCATGCGCCTGCGCGGCAGCGTGATCGGAGCGCTCAACCTGTTCAACGTCGAGCCGGGACCGATGACCATCGCTGATGTCTCGGCGGCCCAGGCGTTCGCCGACGTGGCCACCATCGCCATCCTCCAGCACCGGTCCGCGCTCGAAGCCCAGGTGCTGAACGATCAGTTGAACCATGCGCTGAACAGTCGCATCGCCATCGAGCAGGCCAAGGGCATGATCGCCGAGCGCGAGGACCTCGACCTGCAGCAGGCGTTCGCCCGGCTGCGCAACCACGCCCGGAACCACAACCTGCGCCTGGTCGACGTGGCCACAGACGTGGTCAGCGGTGCCCTGCGGGGCTCCGAGCTCGATCGACCACCTGCTGGCGCGGCCGACTGAATCGGGAGGCCGCGCACGCGCGAGCCGGTCGTCACCCCACCACCCGAGGCTCTCCTGATTCGCTGATCTGTGGGGGCGAGCGATCAGCCGCCGTCGGGCGTGATCGTGCGGATGTGGTGGCCGTGACGCGTGCGGCCGGTCAGGCGCCGAAGACCTCGTGGAGCTCGGAGGGCACGGGGACCTCGAGCTGGTCGTAGGTGCAGCTTGTGGGGTCGCGGTCGTCGCGCCAGCGGAGGAGGTGGGTGGAGTGGCGGAACCGTCCGCCCTGGAGCTGGTCGTAGGCCACCTCGGCCACCAGCTCGGGCTCGAGCGGCACGAACGTCTTGTCCTTGGCCGCGTTCCAACGGTTCTCCGCCCCCGGCCGACGCTGGCCGCCCTCGCCGGTGGCGGCCTCGCCGACCCACGGGTGATCGACCGGATCATGGTCGACGTAGGGGGCGAGCCTGGCCGCCAGCTCGGGGCGCTCCTTTGCCTTGAACGCCGACGCCCCGCCCACGAACTGCAGGGTGCCGGTGTCGTCGTAGAGGCCGAGCAGCAACGACCCGACACCGTCGCCGCTCTTGTGCACGCGGTAGGCGGCGACCACGCACTCGGCGGTGCGCTTGTGCTTGATCTTGAACTGGGTCCGCTTGCCCTCGACGTAGGGATCGCCGACCGGTTTGGCGATCACCCCGTCGAGCCCCGCTCCTTCGAACCGGTCGAACCAGTCCTCGGCGGTGCCTCGATCGGTGGTGCCGGGGGTGAGGTGGATCGGCGGGGTCGCGTCGCCCAACGCCTCGGCGAGCGCCAGGTGTCGCTCACCGAAGGGCCGTCGGCGCCAGTCCTCGTCGTCGAGCGCGAGCAGGTCGAAGCCCACGAACGACGCCGGGGTCTCGGTGGCCAGCCGCTGGACACGCGAGTCGGCGGGGTGGATCCGCTGGAGCAACGCCTCGAAGTCGAGCCCGTCGCCCCCAGGAACGACGATCTCGCCATCGATCACGCACCGATCGGGGAGGGCGGCCCGCAGCGGGTCGAGGAGCTCGGGGAAGTAGCGGGTGAGTGGCCGCTCGTTGCGACTGCCGAGCTCGACCTCGTCGCCGTCGCGGAACACGATGCAGCGGAACCCGTCCCACTTGGGTTCGAACCACAGGTCGTCGCGGTTGGGGATGGCCACGATCGCCTTGGCCAGCATCGGCGACACCGGAGGCATGACGGGCAGTTCCACGATCCCAGGCTAGAAGCCGGCCCGATCGCTAGCGTTGGGGAATGGTCAGCACGCGCACCGAGCACATCACCGCCCGCGACGGCGACCAGTTCGACGGTCACGTCGCCCTCCCCGCGTCGGGGTCCGGTCCCGGCATCCTGCTCATCCAAGAGGTCGGTGGGGTCAACGGCTACATCCGGGCGGTGGCCGAACGCCTCGCCGAGCTGGGCTATGTGGTGCTGGCGCCCGACGCCTTCTGGCGGGTGCAGCCGAACTTCACCGTCGAGGCCTTCACCGAGGCCAACCTCGCCACGTGCATGGAGGTGGCGGGTCAGTTCGACCAGGAGCAGGGACTCGCCGACTTCGGCTCCGCGCTGGAGCACCTCCGCGAGCTCCCCGAGGTCATCGGCGGGGTCGGCGTGCTCGGGTTCTGCTTCGGTGGTACCCAAGCGTTCCTGATGGCGGCCGAGTACGACCTCGACGTCGCCGTGTCCTACTACGGCAGCGGCGTCGCGGCGTCGATCGACCGGGCGGAGGACATCTCGTGCCCGCTGCTGTTCCACTTCGGTGGCAACGACCCGTTCCTCCCGGCCGACGACATCGAGACCATCCGATCCGCCACGGCGTCGATGCCCAACGTCGAGATGCTGGTGCAACCCGACGCCGGTCACGCCTTCGACAACCACCTGTCGGAGAACTTCTGGAACCCCGACGCCGCCGCCCAGGCCTGGACCCGGACCGCGGGGTTCCTCGCCGAGCACCTTCCACCGGTGCGCTGACGCCGCTGCCGTGACATCTCACTACCGGCTTTCTGGGCCGATCGGTACTCGGGGTAGCCTGCTGGCATGGCCGAGATTCCCCTCAGCGAACGCATCGAGCAGCTGCGCAAGCACAAGGAAGACGCCCGCAACGCCGGTTCGGAACGAGCGGTCGAACGCCAGCGCGAGAAGGGCAAGATGCTCGCTCGCGAGCGCATCGAGTACTTCCTCGACGAGGGGTCGTTCCACGAGCTCGACATGCTCGCCCGTCACCGGGCGCACACCAGTGGGCTCGAGGAGCGCCCCTACACCGACGGGGTGATCACCGGGTGGGGAACGGTCGACGGCCGCAAGGTGTTCGTGTTCTCCCAGGACTTCACCGTGTTCGGCGGCGCGCTGGGTGAGGTCTTCGCCGAGAAGATCCACAAGATGATGGACATGGCGGTGTCGGTCGGTGCGCCGGTCGTCGGGCTCAACGACGGTGCCGGCGCGCGCATCCAGGAGGGCGTGGTCTCCCTCGACAGCTACGGCGGTATCTTCTGGCGCAACGTGCAGGCGTCGGGGGTGGTGCCCCAGATCTCGGTCGTGCTCGGCCCGTGTGCCGGTGGCGCCGTGTACAGCCCCGCCATGACCGACTTCATCTTCATGGTCCGCGAGTCGTCGCACATGTTCATCACCGGGCCCGACGTGGTGAAGACGGTGACCGGCGAGGAGGTCACCCTCGAGGAGCTGGGCGGCGCCCAGAGCCACGCCTCCAAGTCCGGTGTCGCCACCTTCGTCGCCGACAGCGAGAAGGAGTGCCTGGACGAGGTGCGGTTCCTGTTGAGCTACCTGCCGTCCAACAACCTCGAAGAGCCCCCGGCCTTCGAGCCGACCGACGACGCCGACCGTCTCTGCGACGATCTGGTCGACCTCATGCCGGCCAGCCCCAACCTGCCCTATGACATGACGTCGGTCATCAAGTCGGTCGTCGACGACGGCGAGTTCTTCGAGTACTTCCCCCACTGGGCCCGCAGCATCGTCTGCGGCTTCACTCGCCTCGACGGCCGCCCGGTGGGCGTCGTCGGCAATCAGCCCATGGTCCTCGCCGGGGTGCTCGACATCGAATCGGCCGAGAAGGCCGCCCGCTTCGTCCGCACCTGCGATGCGTTCAACATCCCCATCCTCACCTTCGTCGACGTCCCCGGGTTCCTGCCCGGTGTCGACCAGGAGTACGGCGGCATCATCCGTCACGGTGCCAAGCTGCTCTACGCCTACTGCGAGGCCACCGTCCCGATGATCCAGGTCGTCACCCGCAAGGCCTACGGTGGCGCCTACGTGGTCATGAGCTCCAAGTCGATCGGTGCCGACCTGGCCTTCGCCTGGCCGTCAGCCGAGCTGGCGGTGATGGGACCCCAGGGCGCGGTCGAGATCGTCTACCGGCGCGAGCTGCAGACCGCCGCCGACCCCGAGGCGCGCCGGGCCGAACTGGTCGACGAGTACGTCGAGCGCTACGCCAACCCGTACGTGGCCGCCGAACGCGGCTACGTCGACGACGTGATCGAACCGGCCGAGACTCGCAGCAAGCTCATCGCCGGGTTCGAGATGTTGCGCTCCAAGCGCGAGGAGCTTCCCAAGCGCAAGCACGGGAACGTCCCGCTGTGAGTCCCGACATCGTCGTCACCCGCGGGCCCGCTCCCGACTCCGAAGAGCTGGCGGCCATCGTGGCCGCGGTCGAGGTCGCCACCGCCCAGCCGGCGCCCGCTTCCGCTCCGCCCCCTGCCCCACCGCGCTGGCGGTTCTCGGGGCGCTGGTGGTCCAAGCCGATCCCCTCGCGCCGCGACCGCCCGTCTGCCTTCTAGTCGGGCCATCCTGGACCGCATGGATCTGACCACGGTCGCCGACGACGAAGCGGTGTTCCACGACGCCACGACGGTCCACGTCCACGCCGGGCTCGCCCCCGACACCGATCACGAGCTACGCGGCGTGTCGTTCCGGACCCTCCCCAGGCCCGGCGAGCTGCTGTGCCGGTTCGCCACCGTCAACGACGTGCACTTCGGCGAGACCGAGGCCGGTGTCATCGCCGGTGTCGAGACCGCGGTTTTCACCGGTCCCGACGGCGCCCCGCCCTACCCCGAGACGATGAACCGCGCCGCGGTCGCCGAGATCGAGGCGATCGACCCGAAGGTCGTGCTGGTGAAGGGCGATCTCACCGACGAGGGCACCCGAGACGAGTACGGCGAGTTCCTCGAGTGCTACGGCGACACCTTCGGCGATCGGCTCGTGCACATCCGGGGGAACCACGACGCCTACCTCGGCCAGGACTTCATGCCCGAAGGACCGTTCCGGGTCGATCTCCCCGGTGTCCGGTTGCTGATGATCGACACCACCCGGCCCCACCACGCCGGCGGCTCCATCGACCCCGCACACCTCGAGTGGCTCGACGACAACGCTGCGGGCAGCGAGGTGCCGGTGCTGGTGTTCGGGCACCATCACCCCTGGTCGCCCGACTCCGCCCAGCGTCCCCACGACTACTTCGGGATCGACCCCGACTCGTCCGAGGCGCTGGTCGAGGTCGTCGCCCACCGCCCCGAGATCGCGGGCTACTTCGCCGGCCACACCCACCGCAACCGGGTGCGCCAGTTCTCGGCCACCGGCGACCTCCCGTGGGTCGAGGTGGCCTGTGTGAAGGACTTCCCCGGGTCGTGGGCCGAGTACCGGGTGTTCGAGGGCGGGGTGCTCCAGGTGCACCGCCGGATCTCGGCACCGGAGGCGCTGGAGTGGTCCGAGACCTGTCGGGGCCTCTACGAGGGGTTGATCGACTACCCGTCCTACGCGCTCGGCGAGCTGTCCGACCGCTGCTTCGCGATCTGGCCCCGCGCGTGAGCGGCGACGGCCGGGGACCTCTCGCCGACCTGCGGGTCATCGACCTGGCCACGGTGATCGCCGGTCCCGGCTGTGCCCGCTACCTGGCCGACTTCGGGGCCGACGTGATCAAGGTCGAGCGACCCGACGGTGGCGACACCACCCGCTCGATGGGTTGGCGTGATCCCGCCGACGACGTCGCCTTCTGGTGGAAGCTGTGCGGGCGGGGCAAGCGCAGCGTGGTGCTCGACCTCAAGTCGGACTCGGGCCGCGAGGCCCTCCACGCCCTGATCGACAGCGCCGACGTGCTCATCGAGAACTTCCGGCCCGGCAAGCTCGAGGCTCTCGGGTTCGATCCCGACGAGCTGATCTCGCGCAACCCGAAGCTGGTCGTCACCCGGGTGTCGGGGTTCGGCCAGGACGGGCCGTACGCGCAGCGCCCCGGGTTCGCCACCCTCGCCGAGGCCATGTCGGGGTTCGCCGCCATCAACGGCGAGCCCGACGGTGGCCCGCTCCTCCCCCCGATCGCCCTCACCGACGAGGTCGCCGCACTGGTCGCCGCCTTCGCCACCATGGTCGCGGTGCACTCGGGGCAGGGACAGGTGGTCGACGTGAACCTGCTCGAGAGCATGTTCTCGCTCATGGGCCCGCTGTTCTCGGTCTATGCCACCACCGGCGAGCTGCCCGTCCGCCTCGGCTCGGGCATCCCCTACACGGTCCCCCGCAGCACCTATCGCACCGCGGACGGCAAGTGGGTGGCCATCAGCACCTCGGCGGAGTCGGTGGCCCGCCGGGTGATGAAGCTGGTCGGCGCCGGAGACGACCCGCGCTTCGACACCTTCGAGGGCCGGGTCGCCCATCGCGACGAGGTGGACGAGGTGGTCGGCGCCTGGATCGCCGACCGATCCCTCGACGAAATCCTCACCGCCTTCGAGGGCGCAGAAGCCGCGGCGGCACCCGTCTACACGATGGCCGACATCGCCGCCGATCCCCACTACCGGGCACGTCGCACCTTCACCGAGGTCGGCGGTGTCCCCATGCAGGGTCTGATCGCCCGCCTCTCGGCCACGCCGGGCCATCTCGACCGACCGGCACGGGACCTCGGGGCCGACACCGACGACGTGTTGGGCGAGCTCGAGCAGTAGCCTTTTCGCGATGAGCCCCGTCGAGGCCGCCAACACCGTGTCGCCCGGCGATCGTGATCTGCTCGACTCGAGCAACCGGCGGGGCTGCACTCCGCACGACCTGGTCCGACGGCGGCGTCTCGCTGCGCGACATGGCCGTCACCGCCCGGGCGCTCGGTCGCGAGTATCTGGTCGTCACCGATCACTCGCCCCGGCTCACCATCGCCGCGTGCGACACCTACTCGACTGCGGTGGAGATCAACTGCCGGCCCGACCGCCCGACCGTGGTGAGGGAGTCGGTCGTTAGTCGCGCTGGGCGGCGAAGGTGTCCTTCTGGCGACCCTTCCACCAGTGCGACGCCGACCGCGCCATCCGGAACCGCTCGGGCTTGTCGTCGTCGGTGAGGACCCGGGTCTCGAGCCACAGCCGCTTGAGATGCCGGACCCGACCCTCGTCCGGCGCGTCGGAGTAGCGCTCACGACCGTGCACGACGTGGTAATTGTCGATGAACTGCATGTCGCCTCGCTGCAGTTGCATGGCCGCGGTGCGGTGGCCGTCGGCACACAGGGCTTCGAACCGGTTCATCGCCTCGATCGCCCGGTTCGAGAGTCGCGGCGCGTCGGGATGGCGCTGTGAGGAATCGATGAAAGGGCGGATGTAGCGCACGAACAACCGGTCGCCCCAGCGCTGGAACACCGGAACCATGTACCAGGCCTTCCCTCCCTCGCGTTGTTCGCCGCGGTAGTCGTACGGCAGGGGCTGGTACAGCTCTACCGCAAGCTCCGGGGCTTCCCGCACCATCTCGTTGTGGGCCGCGACGGCGTTGGCGACGAGGCTACGCCCGCCCTCGTTGCCGGGATCGAGGCAGAACAGGCCGACCAGATCGGAGCCGTCGGAGTGGAAGGGCAGCCCGACCCCGCCGACCTCGTAGCCGCGACTGTTCGGATCGTTGGGGTCCTTCCCCTGGTCGGTGACATCGCCGAGGAGGTGACCGCGCGCGTTCTGGGGCCACGGCTCGCCCAGGTGGGTGCCGACGCCCCAGTAGGCGATCTCGTTCTGTTCGCGGGTGAAGCGCTCGACCGGCCAGCCCCTGAACAGCACCACACCCCGCCCGTTGATCAGCTCGTCGGCACAGGCCGCCAGCCGAGGGCCGAGCGTGGGTAGCGGGAAGTCCGAGATGGCGACGTCGAGGACGTCGTCACACGCTCGAGAGGCGTGGTCGACCGCTGCTTCCAGCTCGGCGAGTTCATCGTCGGTCCATGGCCGGACGTAGCGTTCGCCCAGTTCGTCGGTGGCCCACTCGCAGTGCGTCTCGAGCGGGACCGGATCCTCGACTGCAGGTGTGGTCGACATGTCGTTCCCCCCTTGGTACCGCCTCCGACGCTAGTGGGGATCGCGGGCCGTCGCTGCGGCGAGCAGGCCGGTGGGGTCGACGGATCGTTGGCGTCGGGCTTGGTCACAGCGCCCCTGCGTCACCGTAAGCTGCCACGGCGATGCTGCGGACCACCCTCACGAACCTGCGCGCCCGCAAGCTCCGTGTGCTGGCCACCAGCCTCGCGGTGTTGCTCGGTGTGGCGTTCATGGCGGGAACCATGGTGTTGAGCGACACGATGGGTCGCAGCTTCGACGAGTTGGTCGAGGAGGTCTACGCCGACACGAGCGCAGTGGTCAGGGGTGAGCGAGCCTTCGACAGCCCCGATCCCTTCGGTGCGCCGTCTCGTCCCCTGGTCGACGAGTCGCTGGTCGACGAGGTGGCAGCAGTCGACGGTGTGGTCGCGACCTTCGGGCTGGTCGAGGGCTACGCCCAGATCGTCGGAGCGGACGGCCGACCGCTCGGCGATCCGGGGATGGCGGCACCGACCTTCGGTGTGGCCTGGCCCGAGAACGCCCTGTTCAACCCGCTGACCGTGATCGACGGGCGCGGGCCCCGGTCGGGCGATGAGGCGGTCATCGACAAGGGCAGCGCCGACGCCGGAGACCTGTCGGTCGGCGACACCACGATCGTGCTCACCGCGGCCGGCCCTTCACCCATCACCATCGTGGGTGTCGCCAGGTGGGGAGACGCCGACAGTCCCCTCGGTGCGTCGATCACCGCCTTCACCCCGGCCTACGCCCAGGAGCTCCTGGCCTCGCCGGGACGGGTGAACCAGGTGCAGGTCGTCGCCGCGGCGGGCATCTCCGAGGAGGAGCTCCGGGACCGGGTCGCGAGGATCGTCCCCGACGACCTGGAGGTCGTGACCGGTGCCGAGATCGTCGCCGAGGAGCAGGGCGAGATCCGCGAGCTGATCTCGTTCTTCGGCACCTTCATGCTCACCTTCGCCATCGTCGCCCTGTTCGTCGGCTCCTTCATCATCTACAACACCTTTTCGATCCTGGTGGCCCAGCGGAACCGCGAGATGGCGCTCCTTCGGGCCCTCGGGGCGTCCCGGCATCAGGTGCTCGGCGCCCTGTTGCTCGAAGCAGCGGTGGTGGGTGCCATCGCGTCGGTGCTGGGGCTGGTCGCCGGCATCGGTGTCGCCGGTCTGCTCCAGGCACTGCTCGCGGGGCTCGGCATGGAGGTTCCCGCCGGGGGTGTCGTGGTCACCGGAGGAACCGTCGCCGCGGCGGTCTTCGCCGGTCTGGTGGTGAGCGTGGCCGCCGCCATCATCCCTGCCCGCCGGGCGTCGCGGATCCCGCCCGTCGCGGCGATGACCGACGTCGGTGCCAGCAGGGGCACCAGGGTCCGGTTGCGGACGGTCGTCGGATCGGGTGGGGTGGCTGCCGGCGTCGGGCTCGTCTCTCTCGGGCTCTTCGTGCTGGACGACAACGAGGCGGTGACGGTCGGGCTCGGCGCGGCAGCACTCTTCGTCGGGGTCGCCGTGCTGGGGCCGCTGATCGTGGGTCCCGCGGCCCGGGTGCTCGCAGCCCCGCTGGCCCGCTTCACAGGGGTGACGGGGAGGCTCGCCCGCGAGAACGCACTCCGCAGTCCGAAGCGAACGGCCTCGACGGCGTCGGCGCTGATGGTCGGCGTGGCCCTGGTGGGGTTCATCACCATCTTCGCCTCCTCGGCCCGGGCGTCGCTCGACGACATGATCGACCGTTCGTTCCGTGGTGACTTCATCATCGACTCCGGCACCCTCGGGGCCGGGGGGTTCGACCCGGGCCTGACCGAGGATCTCCGGTCGCTCGACGAGGTCGCGGCCGCGTCCGGTGCCCGGGTCGCCCCCGCCGAGGTCGACGGGTCCGTCGTGCACCTCCTCGCCGTCGATCCCTTGGTGATCGACGCCGTCTTCGACGTCGGTGTGGTGGCGGGATCGCTCGACGCGCTCGATGCCGAAGGCATCGCGGTGTGGGACGAGAAGGCGGTCGAGGAGGGATGGGAGGTAGGTGACACGCTGACGGTCCGGTTCGCCGAGACGGGTGCGCAGGACTTCCGCATCGCCGTGCTGTTCGACAACCGTGAGTTGGTGGGCACGACCTATGCCATGGGGATCCCCGCCTTCGACGCGAACCTCCTCGTGCAGCTCGACACGTCGATCTTCGTGGCCGCCGCGCCCGGAGTTCCCCCTGCTGAGGCACGTTCGGCCATCGAGGAGCTCACCGACAGGTATCCGACCGCCTCGGTGCTCGACCAGACCGAGTACAAGCAGACCCAGGCGTCGTCGTTCAACCAGCTGCTCGGGCTGGTCTATGTGCTCCTGCTCCTTGCCGTGCTCATCGCCTTGCTGGGCATCGCCAACACCCTGGCCTTGTCGATCCTCGAGCGGACCAGGGAGCTCGGGCTTCTCCGCGCCGTGGGGATGACCCGCGCCCAGGTGCGGGCCACGGTCCGATGGGAGTCGGTCATCATCGCCGTGTTCGGCGCAGTGCTGGGGTTGGTGATCGGTGTGTTCCTCGGGTGGGCGATGGTCACCGCCCTGGCCGGCGAGCGCATCAGCCGCTTCGTGGTCCCGGTCGGACCGATGTTGGCGATCGTGGTGCTCGCGGGGCTGGCCGGGGTGCTCGCCGCCGTCGTCCCGGCCCGTCGTGCGGCGCGCACCGATGTGCTCGCGGCCATCGCCACGGTCTGACCGCTCGACCGCCGCCCTGGCGGCCAGACTGGTGGGTCGTGCGTGTCGGTTGGTCGCTTCTCGTCTGTCTCCTGGCGCTGGGAGCGTGCGCGCCCGGCGAAGAGAGGGTTGGCGCGACGGCCGAGTCGACCACGACCTCGTCCACCGCTCTCGATCCGACCCCGGCGTCTGCCTCGACCCCTGGTCGCTCGTGGGGGATGGCCGCACCCGGGACGGAGGCTGAGCCGGCGTGGACCGTGGGTGACGAGCCCTTGCCCCTGCGGGCCGACGGTTTCGGTCGGATCCTGCCCACCCCGGACGTGCTCGTGGATCGTCGTCTGTCGACCATGAGCGTGTTGCCGCCCCCTCCCACCGAGCAGTTCGAGTCCACGGTCGCGCCGCTCGACGACACCGTCGTCGAGCGCATGGGGGCCACGTGGGAGCCGGGCTGTCCCACACCGCTCGACGAGCTGCGCCACCTCACCGTCAGCTTCTGGGGGTTCGACGGCGGCCACCACACCGGCGAGCTGATCCTGCACCGCGACGTGGTCGACGACGTGGCGTGGGTGTTCGAGCGGCTCCACGCCGAGCGCTTCCCGATCGAGGAGATGCGGATCATCACCACCGCCGACCTCGAGGCTCCCCCCACCGGCGACGGAAACAACACCGCGTCGTTCGTGTGCCGGGAGGTGCGGGGGGCATCATCGTGGTCCGAGCACGCTCGGGGGCTCGCAGTGGACATCAACCCGTTCCACAACCCCTACCAGCGCGGCGAGGTCGTACTTCCCGAGCTGGCCAGCGCCTACCTCGACCGTGGTTGGGACCGGCCGGGGATGATCCAGCCCGGAGACGTGGTCACCGAGTCGTTCGCGGCCATCGGCTGGCACTGGGGTGGCAGCTGGTCGTCGCCCGACCACATGCACTTCTCGGCCACCGGGCGATGACCGGTTTCTGACCGGCGAGCCCGATCCGTGGGGTCGGTAGGATCGCGGCTCATGGAGATCACCGAGGTCACCGAGGTCACCGACGAGCTGGTCGAGGCGTTCGAGCGCCTGGTGCCCCAGCTCTCGTCGTCGAACCCGCCTCCGTCGGAGCGTGAGCTCTCGGCGATCGTCGACTCCGCGGCCAGCCACCTGCTGGTTGCCCGCGACCCCGACGGCCGAGTCGTCGGCAGCCTCACCCTCGTGGTGTTCCTCATCCCCACCGGTCGGCGGGCGTGGATCGAAGACGTCGTGGTCGACGAAACCGCTCGGGGCGCCGGCGTCGGCGCGGCCCTCAACCGCTTCGCGCTCGACCTCGCCCGCGACCTGGGTGCCAGGACGGTCGATCTCACCTCCCGCCCGTCCCGCGAAGCGGCGAACCGCCTCTACCGAGGACTCGGCTTCGTCCCCCGCGACACCAACGTCTACCGGCTGGCGCTGCAGCCCGACGAGTAGCGGCTCGCCGGTCCCGGTCGGGTGGTGCCGGCCGAGCTGGATCAACGCTGGTGGACCGCGACCGGCGTCCAGGTGCTGAACACCAGGTGGGGGACGTCGAGGTGATCGACGACGCGCCCCTTGCGTCGGAGCTCGGGGAGGCAGGATCGACCGGCGTCCCCTGCCATCACCAGGTACTCGGCGAGGGGGAGGTGCAGGGGCCCGGAGTCGATGTCGCCGGCTCGAACCACGGCGTCGACCTCGAGGGTTGGGCGGCAGGGGCTGGTGTCGTCGACCACCACGCTGTGGTAGATCACCCCTTCGAACACCGACAGCGCCCGGATCCTCATCGCCTCACCAGTGCGAGGTCCCGGTGCCGCCCTTGAACGGGCCGACGACCGCCGAGGTGATCCAACCGCCGTAGTAGGAGCCCTCGTTGGCCGTCACGTGCTCGTCGTCGACGGAGCAGTCGAGTTGCTGGGCGTAGAAGGCGAACCAGCCGGCGATGGGAGCGAAGGCGTCGACAGGGGTCGCATAGGTCCACGCCGCGTCCTGTGCCTCGACCCCTCCGGCGCGCACCGTGTAGTAGATGGCCTGGCCCTTCCACTCACAGAAGGTGCGGGTCGTGGTCGGCACCAGGAGGTCGGTGCGGACGTCGTCGGGCGGCAGGTAGAAGGCGGGAGGCTGGCTCGTCTCCAGCACCCGCACCGCTCGGCGCGTGTCGGCGACGGTCTCACCGCCGAGGCCGACCCGGATGTGGGCGTCGGTGGGCTCGATGCGGGGCGGGCGCGGGTAGTCCCAGACCGACTCCTGGCCGGGGCCGGGTTCGATCCGGTCGGGGTTCATGCGCCGGTGTCCGAGAGCTCCTCGACCCGGCCGTCGACGTGGCGGGCGAAGCGTCCCCGGTCGCGCCCATGGGTGGGGGCCTGGTCGTCCCACGGCCAGCCTCCGAACCCGGTGGTCTGGAAGTCGGCCATGGCCTGTTGGATCTCGGCGCGGGTGTTCATCACGAACGGACCGTACTGGGCGACGGGCTCACCGATGGGACGGCCTTGGAGCAGTAGGGCCTCGACCGGTTCGTCGCCGGCGGTGATCTCGACCTCGACGTCGGGCCTCAGCACCACCCCGGTGTCGCTGTCGACGTCGGTGTCGGCGATGCGGGCCGTGTCGCCTTCGAAGAGATAGAGCACCCGGTTGATCTCCGCGTCGAGGGTGGCGGGAACGGACCAGGTGGCGCCCGCGTCGAGTCGGATGTGCCAGATGGCGACGTGGGAGTCGTCGCGGGCCGCCCACGAGCTGGGGGGAGGCAACGCTGCGGCCACCACGCCGAGACGACCGGCGATGACGGTGACCTCGGTGTTGTTGCCCTGGTCGTCGGTGACCTGGGCGCGGGGGATGTCGTGGTCCCACAGCATGGTGAAGTAGGGGTCGACCATCTTGTCGTCGGCCGGCAGGTTCAACCAGATCTGGAACAGCTCGAGGGGGTTGGGCTGGTCGGGATGCACCAGGGGGAACATCTCGCTGTGGACGATGCCGCTGCCGGCGGTGACCCACTGGACGTCGCCCCGTCCGAAGCGGGCGGCGGCGCCGAGCGAGTCGGAGTGGTCGATGAGCCCGTTGCGCACGTAGGTGACGGTCTCGAACCCGCGGTGGGGGTGGCCGGGGAACCCGGGGACCGAGTCGCCGTGATACATCGACCAGCCGTCCTTGCCCGAGAAGTCCATGCCGAGGTCGCGGTCGTCGACGGGAACCGCGGGGGCCATCGACTCGTCGCCCGCCGGGTACTCGTCGTCGTGGTGGGCGCAGAAGAGGAACGGGTCGAGGGTCGGCCAGTGCAGGCCGAGCGGGACGGTCTCCAGAACGGGGCTGGTGCTCATGGTTCCAGGCTAGGGAGGCCTGCCGCGACTCACTCGGTTCAATCTTGAATCGGCAGGCACGATCGCCTTCAGTGCCGGCCGTCATTGGGGCCCAGGGCTCGACGACGCTCGGCGAGCCACTCCGAGGCGAGGAACTCGGCCTCGTCGCGGTCAGCCTTGCGCTCGTTGCAGGCCCGGCAGGCGAACACCATGTTCACCAGGGCGTCGGTCCCGCCGTGGCTGCGTGGCAGGCGGTGATCGACGGTGCGGTCGAGCCCCGGTTCGGCCGAGAACGCGGACCCGCAGTAGAAGCAGTGCGTGCCCCGGTCGCGGTTGTGCCGGGCCTCGGCATCGGCGTGGCGCCGTTCGGCCCGCCGCTGCAGCATCGAGCGCAACCAGGCGAACACGGCGCTCAGGTCACCTCGTCGAGGGGAGGCAGGGTTCGACGGACGTGGGCGTCGATGTGGGGGATGGCGAACTCGATCCACCCGTATCGGGGTGAGAAGACGAGCCCCTCGCGGATGAGGCGGTCGCGGAACGCAGCCACCTCGGGTGTCGTGCGTCCCATCGCGGCGGCGACCTCGCCCGAGCGGTGCGGACCACCGCCGAGCGACGCCAGGGCTCGGACGTAGGCGACCTCGGACTCGGGGATGCGGGCGAGGCGGGCGGCGAAGAACGAGGCGTCGAGGGCCAGGCGGGCGGCCGGTGTGGCCCGCTCGACGTCGTCGGCCGAGATCGGCTCGTCGATCGCGGCGTTCCACGTGTGGTACGCCCACACCTGCACGAAGAACGGGAACCCGTCGGAGCGGTCGACCACGGTGTCGATCGCCTGGGGAGACCAGGTGACCGCCAGCTCCTTGGCCGGGGCGGCGACCGCATCTCGAACCTGGTCGGGTGACAGCGGGCCGAGCTGGTCGACGGTGAACATGCGTTCGGCGTAGGTCGAGGCCTTGGCGGCGATGCCGACCAGGTTGGGGAGGCCGGCGAGCAGGCACCACAAGGGCAGTGCATCCTGTCCACAGCGGTGCACGCCGGCGAGCACGCGGCGGAGGTCGTCGTTGTCGAGCATCTGGGCCTCGTCGAGGGCGAGCATCACCCCGAGCTCGTGCTCGGCGGCGGCGGTGGCCACGTCGACGAGCACGTCCGCGAGGGCTTCGCGGTCGGGGGTGCGGGCGGGGTTCTTCCTGACCCGCACACCGGTGCCGCCGAGGCTGAGCGACACCGCTTCGATCGAGCGCAGGGCCCGGGTGACCTTGGCGCTGCGATCGAGGTCCTCGATGATGCGTCGGGTCTGGCGCAACAACGAGACGACGGCATCGTCGCCACCGACGGCCTCGAGCCGCACGACCCGGAAGCCGACGTTCTCGCCGACCGCGGCCAGCTTGCCGAGCAGCACGGTCTTGCCGACCCCTCGGAGGCCGGTGAGCAACAGGTGCTGGGTCGACCGTCCGGCGGCCAGGCGGCGCAGACTGATCTCGGCCAGCTCGATGGTGCCGTCCCTGCCGACCAGCGCCGGTGGCGGGGTCCCGGCGCCGGGGGCGTAGGGGTTGGCGACCGGGTCGTAGCGTTCTCCCGACATGCCGGGAGTTTAGCGTCGATCTCGAAAGCGAGGGCAGATCGGTCAGGTTCAAGCGTCGGCCAAGGCGCGGACCGCCCGGCGTGTTGGTGGTGGTGTCACCACGCGGCGTGGGAGAACGCACCGGGGATCGTGCCCGACTCGCCGTCGGGGCCGAACCAGTGCAGCGAGCCGGTGGTCGCGCCGGCGGACTCGGCCGCGACCACCAGCAGCCACTCGCCGGTGGCATCGACATCCTGATCGATCGGGATGCCGGGGTAGTCGATCTGCTCGACCGGCGCGATCGAGAGCGTCTCGGGATCGATCGACCACGCGGACCAGGGCCCGTCCGCCTCCGGTTGCCGGGCCGCCACAAGCGACCCATCACGTCGGAACACCGGGAGGGTCCAGTGGCTGTCGGGTACGACGACCGGCGCCGGGTCGACGATCTCGCTGACACCGGTGCCGGTCTCCTCCACCGTCGCCGTGGTCACCAACGACAGCCGGCGACCGGTTGCGTCGGGATCCGAGGATGCGGTCGTCACCGCCAGCAGCTCGCCGTCGGGGGACAGGGTGGCTCGACCGAGGCTCGTGGCCGTCGCGGGCTCCCAGATGTGTGATCTGGAGTCACGGGTGCTGTCGAGCCGCGCCAGAAGGCCGACGCTGGTGACCCAGTTCGGGCTGGTGCCGATCACGGGCCTGGTGGAGTTGGCGACCAGAGCCGCGTCGCCCACCGGCTCGATGGGCAGCTCGTGGAGCGTTCCGGGTGGTGGCTCGCAACAGATCGAGTACCAGAGGCGCCGGCGGTCGTGGGACAGGGCGATGCCACCGATCGTGGCCGGGTCGGTGGCGTCGGCTCCGGGGGCGTCGGCCAGCTCGGTCAGGGTCTCGCCCGAGGAGGTCTCGCCCAGGATCAGGCCACCGCCGGCGGTCGCAGCCGCGAACACCTCTGGTGGGTCCGGTCGGGTGTCGGCCAGCGGGCCCACGGCGATCGCCGGTCCGGGCACGGTCGGGATCGGCGCCTCGGTCGTGGCCGTGGTGCTGGTCGTGGTCGTGTCGGAGATCGGCGGTGGCTCGCTGGTGGTCTCGGGGGTCGTTTCGGTCGGAGGCGGGTCCGGGGGTCCCCCGGCGGTGCCGGCGACGTCGCCCTCGCCCTCGCCGTCGTCACCGGCAGCGGCGAGCAGGGTGCCGATGGCCACCGCCACGATGGCGACCACCGCGAGGGTGGCCAGCACGGTCGTCACCGTGGACGACTGGCTCGGGTCGAGGTCGTCGTCGGGTGGCCGGGCCTCTGGTTGCCGCGGCGCGGTCATGGAACAGGTGTACCCCTCACGGGCAGCGACGACACAATCAGCAGCTCAGCCGAAATCGGGCGGTAGGTCTCCGGTCTTCGACATCGTCCACTGCGGCGTGCGCTTCTCGAGGAACGACGACACCCCCTCGCGGGAGTCGGGTTGCTGGGTCGTCCAGCGGTAGAGCTCGCCGTCGGTGGCCTGGGCGGCAGCATGGTCGGTCTCCTCGAGCATCTGCCATGCCAGTCGCTTCGACAGCGCGACCGAGACCGGGGCGCACTTCCCGGCGATCTGGTGGGCCTTGTCGAGCGCGGCCGGAAGCACGTCGGCGGCGGGAAGCGCCTGGGACACGAGCCCCATCTCCGCCGCCTCAGCGCCGGTGAAGATGCGGCCGGTCAACAGCAGGTCCATCGCGTTCGACATGCCGACCAGCCGCGGGAGCAGCCAGTGCGCCCCCAGTTCAGGGATCCACCCTCGGCGGATGAAGACCAGGCCCATCTTGGCGTCCTCGGCCGCGATGCGGATGTCCCACTGCAGCGGGAGCGTCAGGCCCACCCCGACCGCGGGACCGTTGATCGCACCGATGATCGGTGTCGACATCTCCCACGGCTTGATCCGTGGCGCGTCGGCGCTCGGGCGCTGGCCCGCGGCGGACGCGCCCGATCCGTCACGCTGGCGTCCCAGCGCGGCACCCGCGCAGAAGAAGTCGCCCGAACCGGTGACGATCACGACCCGTACCGAGTCGTCGGCCTCGGCCGCGGCGAACGCCTGGTTCAGCTCGCCGCCGAGTTGCCAGGTGAACTCGTTGCGTGGCGGCCGGTGCAGCGTGATCGTGCGAACCCCCTCGTCGTCGTCGACGAGCAGGGTCTCGTAGTCGTGCGCGACCTCGGTCATGATCCCCCCAGTGGTCGGTCGGTGCAGCCGACCCAGTGTCCACCGTCAGGAGTGGTCGCGCAATCGGGTCGGCATCGGGCAGGCGTCGCCCGTCCCCCGGTCGGCGCCTGGTCGGACGCGACACGCACCCGGCCGAAGCCGGGTGCGGTAGGCAGAGCAGCTCCCGTGTGGTTCTAGGCCGGGCCGTCGGGGGGCTCGCTGAGCGAAAGGTTGCCGTTGCGGGCGGCGACGTCGGGGGCGTCGGAGCGGCTGTCGGGGTTGGTGAGCGGGGTGACGCTGGGCCGGGCCCAGACCCGCTTGGGTGCATGTGTCATCGAAACCTCTACGTGTCGACTGGGCTCAAGACCACGCCGTTGTCGTTGCCGTTGCGGGCGGCGACGTCGGGGGTGTCGGAGCGGCTGTCGGGGTTGGTGAGCGGGGTGACGCTGGGCCGGACCCAGGTCCGCTTTGGTGCGTGTGTCATCGGATTCTCTCTATTTAACGTTGGGCTCGCCCGAGATGCCGTTGCGGGCGTTGACGTCGGGGGTGTCGGAGCGGCTGTCGGGGTTGGTGAGCGGGGTGGCGCTCGGCCGGACCCAGGTCCGCCTCGTGGTGTTCGGCATCGAGTGGCACTCCTTCGTCAAGGTGATCGGCGATCACACTATCCTCATCCGTGCCGGCTGTCACGGCCTTGTTGTGCGGTACCCGAGGAGCGCCATGCCAACGCCACGTCGATATGTCGAGCTCGCCGCCGCAGCGGCTCGGGATCTGCGTGGGTGGCGCCGAGGCCGCCCCTCGACTGGCAACACCTACATCGCCATGCGGCGCGCCCACCGGCTCACCGCCGGCTGGTCGAGCGTCGCCGCCCGACAGCTCCTGCAGAAGGCTCCCGGGTCCCCCGACCGCCTTGCGCCGCTCGATCGACCCCGCCTCGACGACGCCGGCGCCCGCTCGCTGGCCGACCTGCGGCGCGACGGCATGGCGATGCTCGAACCGGTCCTGGCGCCCGACGAGGTGGCGAGCCTGGTCGACTTCGCCCAGCGAGGGCCGGCCCGGGGCAGGCTCCCCTCCGGAACGATGCAGGCGGGGACCTATCGAGACCTGGCGGGATCCGCCAGCGCCGTGTTCCTCGACGGCACCTTCGCCTGGGCACGTCCCGAGGTGCAGCGGATCCTGGCCGACGAGCGGCTCTGGGACCTGGCCCGGGCCTACTTCGGGCTTGTCCCCGTCGTTCAGCCACCCCAGATCTACTGGTCGTGCGCCGCTGCGCCCGACAACGAGACCCTCGCCCCGAACCTCGCCCGCAACTTCCACTGGGACTACGACGGCGTCGGCGGGCTGCGCCTGCACCTCTACCTCACCGACGTCGACGCCAGTGCCGCACCGATGCAGTACGTGGTCGGCAGCCATCGTCCCGGGGCCCTGCGCACCCACGAGCTGCGCCACGCCGACGACGGCACCGCGTCCGAGTCCGCGCTCGACGCCCTGGGTCTGGTCGAGCGGCGATCGATCACCGGTCCTGCGGGCACCACCTTCATCAGCGACTCGACCGGTCTGCACCGCGCCACCCGCCCGACCGGGCGCGACCGGCTGTTCCTCGTGTTCTCGCTCCGGGCCGGATCGTTCGCCGGCTACTACCACCGCCGTCGGCGGGTGCCGGCACGCGACCCCCGCTTCGCCGCGGCCCTCGCCGCCGGTCGTCCGGAGCTGTCGCTGTTCTCCGCCGCCGATCCCGACGAGATGGTGGTGACCCTCGACGAGGAGACCGCCGCCGCGGCCGCTACTGGGGGGTGACCGCGCCGATGTCGGTGAGCTGGGCGAGGCAGGCCTCGACCTCGCCGCGGCAGGTGTCCTCGTCGACCTCGAACTGCTCGAGCAGCGCGTCCACCACCTGATCGGTGGTCTTGGGCTCGGCCAGCGCGTCCCAGATCGCGGCGGCGGTGACGTTCAGCGAGTGGTAGCGCATGTCCGACGGTGAGAGCACCACGGTCTCACCGTCGACCTCGGCACTGGCCGCACTCGGCGCTCGTCGATAGGTGGGCTCGGCATCGGACACGGCGTGGAGCCTATCCAACCGGTCCGGTCCGGGCGGCGGTGACCAGGTCGCACACCGCGTCGAGCGTGTCTGCGCCGCTCAGGCGGGTGATCTCCACCGTGGGAAGTGCCGATGCCACCGAGGTCGACCACTCGAAGAAGGCTCCCGATCGGGGACCGAAGGACGAGAGTCCCGAGTTGTTGGCCAGCCGGACCACCCATCGCAACCGTTCGGCGCCGGTGATGTCGCGGACGACGACAGGCCGTTCGGCTGTTGGGGCCACCTCGGGGACGATCGGGTTCGGCCACTCGTCGGGTGGGTCGGGGTCGTGGCAGATCAGGGTGACGAGGCGGTCGATCGGCACCGGACCGCTCGCTTCGGCCAGGTCGACGGCGAACTTGCTGAAGGGGCCCTCGCCCAACTCCTCGCCCGGGTCGACGATGCCGAGCCTGGCCACCGCCTCGTGGCTCAGGTGCACCGGCCGGGGGAAGGGACGAGCCGTGGGCCGTCCGTCGACCAGGTCGACGTGGACGACGTCGTCGATGAGCAGGGTCGCACCCCGCTCGTGGGCGAGCGTCGCCACCGTCGTGCTCTTGCCGGCGCCGCTGTGGCCGCCGATCACCACGTGCTCGTCGCCGATGCGAACCAGCGACCCGTGCAGGTTGAAGGTGCCGGCGTGCAGCATCAGAATCCTGGTCGCCCAGCCGTAGAGCAGCGGCGCGACCAGGGAGCGGTCCACGTCGTCGGGGATCTCGACGACGATCTCGTCGGTGCCGCGGATCATCACCCTCAGGTCGAGCAGGTCGGCCCAGACCGTGTCGGGGGTCGCCCACGCCTGGGTCCCGATGGCGACCGCGTCGGCCGAAGGTGGGTCGACCGGTGCGTACCGGACCGTGGCGCCCAGCACCTCGTCGGGAAGCTCGGGAGTCGAGGTCGTCATGGCGCGTTGCCGGCTTCGGAGCCGGTCTCGGGGGCCGTCGTCGGGATCAGCACACCGAGATGATGCCCTACGCTCGGGCCCGATGCCGACCACCGGGCGGAGACCATGACGGACACGGGCCCGCAGGAGCCTCCCTCGGCGCTGAGCGGTGAGACCCGGCACCTCCTCGACGCGGTCCGTGTCGGACTCGGTCTCGACCCGTCCGGAACCGATGCTCCGGTGTCGCTCGGGCTCGTCCGGCGTGCGGCGCGCCAGGGGGTCGCGGCTCCGGTGGTGGCCGCGGCTCGGATGCTGGGCACCGCCGACGAGGAGACCGCCCGGACGGTCGCCGACCTGTCGCGCTCCCAGGCACTCGGTGGCCTCCGCGCCCTGGTCACCACCAGGCAGCTGGTGGAGCTGTTCGATCGGGCGGGGATCCCGGTCCTGGTGGTCAAGGGGGTCGCCTTGGGGGCCCAGACCGGCCGCGAGCCGGCGGAGCGCCACGGCGTCGACGTCGACCTGCTGGTCCGACCCGACGACCTGCTGGCAGCCGACCAGGTCCTGGCGGCGGCCGGCTACCGGGCGAACGAACGCACCTGCCCGCCCCTCGGCGACGACCAGCGCAGCCGGTTCCTCCGCTGGAGCGCCTACGAGCGCAGTTACTCGCGGCAGGGCGCCCACGCCGATCTGCACTGGCGGCTCACCCCTGGCCACCTGCCCGGCCTGGCGGCCGAGGCCGTCATGGACGACGCGGTGACCGTCGACGTCGGCGGAACCCCGGTCGCGACCCTCGATCCCGACGCCGCGCTGGCCCACACGGTGCTGCACGGCGCCAAGGACTACTGGCTCAGTCTGCGATCCACCGTCGACGCCCATCTGCTGGTCACCGTCGCCGGGGCGGGCTGGGAACGCGCCCGTGAGCTGGCGGCGGACAGTCCCGCGATCGCCGAGGCTCGACTCGGCGTCGAGGTGCTGTGCGGAGCGACCGATCTTGTGGCGGACCGAGCGAGTCGCCCACGTCGGCCCTTGGCACAGCCGACCCCCCGACGCCGATGGCTGGACGGGATCGAGGGCCGTGCCGAGCTCCCGGTCGGGGGAGGGCCGCCTCCCGACGGGTGGGTCCCCTACCTCCGCCGCCGGTGCTCGGTGACGCCCGGCGTCGCCTCGACGGCAGCGATCGTGGCGAACCTGTTGGTCACCCCCGACTCGCTCGCCAGGTCGCAGGCGAGGCCATCGCTGTGGTGGGTCGACGCCCTGGCCCAGCGGCCTCGACGGATCCTCACCCGCGCCCGGCGGCGTGGCGAGCGCTCCTGAGGTGACCGCGGCGCGTCAGTCGGTGGTCGAGGTCGTGCCCGCCTGCGCGTCCACCACGCCGGCCTGGTCCCGCCTGCGCCACCAGAGGTAGATCCCCGCGGGGATGGCGGCGATCACGACGAACGGGGCGGCGGCACCGACGGCGACGAGCACCACACCGAACACCCGTTGCAGCGCAGTCAGCCCGTAGCCGAGCGAGTCGCCCAGTCCGGGCAGCGAGTCGTCCTCGGCGACCTCGAGGGTGAGCGGGTCGTCGTGGACCATGGTGGACTGGCGGATCGGCTCCCCTTCGCCGTCGACGGGCACCGTGGTGACGTCGGGTCGGGGGCGGTCGCCGGGCGACGCCTCGAAGCGGGCCCAGGCGATCACGGTCTCCTCCGGTGCGAGTACGTCGTCGTCGCCGAAGTCGATCAGCGCGAAGTCCTCGCGACGCAGGTCCAGGCCCAGGTCACGGACCTCGATGTCGGCGAGGTCGACGTTGCCGGTGTTGTCGACGGCGACGCACACGATCACCGGCTCGCCCTCCTCGGTCTCGAGCCGCGGCTCGCCGGGGCAGCGATCCCCCTGGTCGTCGCCGGCATAGGCGGTCGTGGTGACCTCGATCTCGGGCTGTGCCCCCTCCTCGGTGATGGTCACGGTGATCGTCGCCAGGTTCACCTGGGACTGGACGGTGCGCAGCTGCCCTCGCAGCTGCTCGAGGCTGGTCTCGCGCTCGAGCAGCTGGGACTCGATCGAGGCGACCGCTTCGATGGTCTCGGCCTGTTCGAGCAGGCTCCGGAGGCGTTCGACGCTCACTTCGGCGGTGCGGATCCGGCTCTGGAGGTCGACGACCCGGTCGGTGACGTCGTCGGCGCTGATGTCCTGGTTGACCATCGTGCCGATGCCCTCGAGCCGTTCCATCGCGTCGTCGAAGCTCTCCGGTGGCACCTTGAACACCAGGGTCGTGCGCGGCCGGGGGTCGCTGGTGGTGGTCTGGGAGAACACCAGGCCTCCCACCGCGGCCACGGCCTGCTGGGCCTGGCGGCTGGCGCCGCTCACGTCGTCGACCTCGATGTCGACGGTGGCGGTGTAGATGATCGAACGCCCCAGCTCGGTCGACGGGAGCACCACCGGCGCCGCCGCGGTGCCCGGGCCGGCGGCATCCCCGCCGCCCTGCTCGCCGCGGTCGGCGTCCTCGGCCGGTGCTTCGGCGCCGTCGTCGCCCGCCGTGTCTCCCGGCGCCTCACCGGCCGGCATCTCTTCACCGGCGTCGCCGCCGGTGGGGGCATCTGCGGAGTCCATCGAGTCGTCGTCGCCGCCACTGGTGCAGCCGGCGACGAGCAGCACCAAGGCGACGAGCGCCGCCGCCATCCTCGGTCCCCCGCCCGTCGATCGGGTTCGCTGGTCCTGCCGAGCGTTCATCGAGCGCACGTGCCCGCCTCCTTGGTCGAGTTGGTGTAGTTGGGACGACGCTCACCTCAGCCTGGTTCCCGAACCGGCGCGACGTGGCACCGCTGTGTCAGGCTCGGGGCATGAAGATCGGGATGGGTATCAGCTACACGGGCGATCCGAAGGTCGCTGGCGATCGTGCCGCCGACCTGGAGCGGGCCGGGGTCGACATGCTGTGGGCCGCCGAGCTCTACAGCTTCGATCTGGTGAGCATCCTCGGCTACCTGGCCGCCAGGACCGAGACGGTCGAGCTGGCGTCGGGCATCATGCCGCTGTACTCGCGCAGCCCCACCCTCATCGGCATGACCGCGGCCGGCCTCGACGCCGTGTCCGGTGGCCGGTTCGTGTTGGGGCTGGGAGCGTCGGGACCCCAGGTCATCGAAGGCTGGCACGGGGTGCCCTACACCAAGCCCCTCGCCGCCACCCGCGACGTCATCGAGATCTGCCGCAAGGTGTGGCGCCGCGAGGTCGTCGAGCACCACGGCGAGGTCTACGAGCTGCCCCTCCCACCCGATCAGGGCACCGGGTTGGGCAAGCCGCTCAAGATCATCAACCATCCGGTGCGCGACTCGATCCCCATCTACCTCGCGAGCCTCGGGCCGAAGAACGTGGCCATGACCGCCGAGATCGCCGACGGGTGGCTCCCGACCATCTACCACCCCGACAAGGCCCGTGACGTGTGGGGCCCCGACCTCGACGCCGGGTTGGCCATCCGCGACCCCTCGCTGCCGCCGCTCGAGGTCGCGGTCGGTGGCACCGTCGCCATCTGCGACGAGCACACCGCCCAGAAGCTTCGCGACCGTGCCCGCCCCGGCCTCGCGCTCTACATCGGCGGCATGGGCGCACGGAACCGGAACTTCTACAACAACACGTTCCGCAAGTACGGCTACGAGGCCGAAGCCGACGAGATCCAGGACCTGTTCCTGTCGGGCAAGAAGGACGAGGCCGCGGCCGCCATCCCCGAGGAGTACCTCAAGGCCACGGTCATGGCCGGTGACGAAGGTTTCGTGCGAGAACGGGTGCGGGCCTATGTCGACTCGGGGGTCACCCAGCTGCGTGTGCAGCCGGCGGGCGACGACCCCCTCAGCCTCATCGAGAAGGTGAAGGCCTGGGCCGAGTGAGAGGTGGCGGCGAGGTTCACGTCTCGTCGTCGGGCTTGACCGTCACCCGCAGCTCGCCGGTGTCGACGTCGTAGATGCAGCCCCACACCGTCATCGGCTCGGGGAAGTAGGGGCAGTTCCGCACCCGGGCGACGTCCTCGCGCACCGACTGCTCCTCGTCGGCGAAGGGCATGAAGTCGATGTCGACCGGGTCGTGTCCCGACGACTCGCGCACGCGGTCGCGCAGCGCATCGTTCGTCGCCCCGTGCATCCCGCAGCGGGTGTGGTGGATGATCACCACCTCGCGGGTGCCGAGCACCTCGGCCGACACGATCATCGACCGGAGGGCGTCGTCGCTCGCCCGCCCGCCGGCGTTGCGGAGGATGTGGGAGTGGCCGATCTCGAGGCCGAGGAACCGGAACAGGTCGAGACGGGCGTCCATGCAGGCGAGCACGACGAGCTGGCGTGTGGGGACCGCATCGAGATGCTGAGCTTCGAACTGCTCCTGCCACCTCTCGGCGGAGCGCAGGATCTGTCCATACATCGGCATGGCCAGGATTCTTGCAGGAAGCCGTGACAAACTCGACCCATGCGATTCGTCGTCTACGGGGCAGGTGCGGTGGGCGGGGTCGTCGGTGGTCGCTTGGCCGAGCACGGCCACGACGTGACCCTCATCGCCCGGGGTGCACACCTGGATGCCGTCAAGGCGAGCGGTCTGCGGATCGACTCGCCGAGAGGATCGGTCACCGTCGAGGTGCCAGCGGTGGGTTCGCCGTCGGAGGTCGACTGGCGTGGCGACGAGGTCGTGATGCTGGGGATGAAGAGCCAGGACACGGTGCCCGCCCTGCGCGAGCTGCGCGATGCGGCACCGCCGTCGATCGCGGTCGTCTGCCTGCAGAACGGGGTGGTGAACGAGCGTGAGACGTTGCGGTTCTTCGGGCACGTCTACGGGGTGACGGTGATGGCGCCGACCGGGCACTTGGAGCCCGGCGTGGTCCAGGCGTGGGCCCATCCGGTGGCGGCCATCCTCGATCTGGGTCGCTACCCCAACGGTGTCGACGACACCGCCCGGTCGGTGGCGGACGCGATCTCGTCGTCAGCCATGGTCTCGGAGCCCCGCGACGACATCATGGCGTGGAAGCACCGCAAGCTGATCATGAACCTGGCCAACGCGGTCCAGGCGCTGTTCGGTCGCGACGAGGAGGCGACGACCATCGGTTCGGCGGCCCGCCGCGAGGCCCGCGCGGTGTTCGAGGCGGCAGGCATCGACGTGGTCTCGGGCGAGCAGGATCGCGAGCGTCGGGGTGACATCCTCCAGATCGGCGCCATCGGCGACGTCGAGTCCCGCCCCGGCGGGTCCACCTGGCAGAGCCTGGCCCGAGGGCAGGGGAGCGTCGAGACCGACTACCTCAACGGCGAGATCGTGCTCCTCGGCCGTCTCCACGGCGTGGCCACCCCGTGCAACGCGTTGCTCCAGCGCTGGATGGCTCGGGCGGTCGCTGGCGGTGCCGAGGTGGCCAGCCATGATCCCCGCGAGTTCCTCGCCGAGCTCGAGGGCGCCTAGAGCCGCCTGCGGCCTTGCCGCTGCGCTCAGCGAGCGCTCGACGTTTGACTGCAACCATTCGGTGGGTAGAAGCCCGAGATGGATCAACGAGCCATCAGTGGCATGACCACCGGAGCGTTCCTCGCCACCGTGGGGGCGATCCTGTACTTCGCCGTCACCGCCACCGTGAGCGGTTTCGACCTCAAGGCAGCCGGGGCGATCCTCATGATCGTCGGGCTCACCGTTGCCTTGGGGGCCCTGCTGTGGGCACTCACCATGGGCAACGGCTCGAACCGCACCCACGTGGTCGAGCGAACCCGCGTCGAACAGCCGACCCAGCCTCGCACCACCGAGGCCCCCCAGCGGGTGGTGTCCGAGTCTCGGAACTCAGCCGACTACCCGCCCCGCCGGCCCCCGCCCGACGCCGCTCCTCGCTGAGCTGGCACCGCCCGCCCTGCTCCGGTGGCGGTCAGCGTCGCTGGATCGTGAGGTCGCCGCCGCGGTCGGAGGTGGAGGGCGCGTTGGGGCCTCGCCAGCGAATTCGGGCATGATGCGACCGGGGACATCCACCGAGACGCGAAGGGGACCATATGCCCGCGAACCCGTTGAACACCGACGACTTCGGCGGCGAGCTCTACAACCTGGCCATGTCCGAGGCGGCCCGGCCGCTGCTCGACGCGGTGAAGACCTTCATCGCCGAGGAGGTCGAGCCGATCACCGAGGAGTACCATCGGCTGGGCGCCGACCGCGAGGACCGGTGGAGCTACGCGCCCGGACAGCTCGAGTTGCTCGATGGCGTGAAGGCCAAGGCCAAGGCCAACGGCCTGTGGAACTTCTTCCTTCCCGACGCCGAGACCGGCCAGGGCCTCAAGAACCTCGACTACGCCTACATCGCCGTCGAGCTGGGGAAGAACCCGCTGGCATCGGAGTGCCTCAACTGCTCGGCGCCCGACACCGGCAACATGGAGGTACTCGAACGGGTCGGCACTCCCGAGCAGAAGGAGCAGTGGCTCGAACCGCTGCTCAACGGCGAGATCCGCTCGGCGTTCGCCATGACCGAGCCCGACCAAGCCTCGTCCGACGCCCGCAACGTCGCCACCCGGGCCGTGCTCGACGGCGACGAGTGGGTCATCAACGGCGAGAAGTACTACATCTCGGGTGCCGGTGATCCTCGCTGCAAGATCATGATCGTGATGGTGCGCACCAACCCCGACGCGGCCCCGCACCAGCAGCAGTCGCAGATTCTCGTCCCCATGGACACCCCCGGTGTCGAGATCGTCGGCCCGATGCACGTGTTCGGCAACGACGACGCCCCGCACGGCCACATGCACCTGCGGTTCACCGACGTGCGGGTCCCGAAGGACAACGTGCTGCTCGGCGAGGGCCGCGGCTTCGAGATCTCCCAGCTGCGCCTCGGCCCGGGCCGTATCCACCACTGCATGCGCTCGATCGGTGCCGCCGAACGGGCCCTCGAGCTGATGGTCCAGCGGGGTCTCGCCCGCGAGGCGTTCGGCAAGCCGCTCGTGGCCCTCGGTGGCAACACCGAGATCATCTCCCGGGCCCGCATCGAGATCGAGGCCATGCGCATGATGGTCCTGCGGGCGGCCAAGGCCATGGACCTCATGGGCAACGCCGAGGCCCGGGTGTGGGTCAGCGCGGTGAAGGCGATGGTGCCCGAACGGGTGTGCCAGATCGTCGACCAGGCGATCCAGATGCACGGAGCCACCGGCGTGTCGCAGTGGACGCCGCTGCCCGACATCTACCACGCCCAGCGCACGCTGCGGTTGGCCGACGGTCCCGACGAGGTGCACCACATGGTGGTGGGCCGGGCCGAGATCGCTCGCTACCAGCCCTACGACGTGGCGAGCGAGCACGTCGACGTCGGCCGCAACTGACCCCGAATCGCTCGCGCACGCCGAAGGCCGGGCGTGGCGGTCAGGCCGGATCGAGGCGGAACACACCGCCAACAAGCGACATGACGTACAGCTCGGCGTCGGGTCCCTCGCCGAAGGACACCGGCTGTCCGCCGGGCACGGTGACGTCGTCGAGCGTCCTGGTCTCGACCGGTTCGCCGTCGCGTTGCAGCAGCAGCCGCAGGCGCGCATCGCAGAGATCGGTGTAGACGTAGACACCCATGAGATCGGGGAGCGCGTCGCCGCGCGAGACGTAGCCGCCGATGACCGAGCAACCCGGGTCGCGGGGGTAGGTCTCGATCGGAGGCACGTAGTTCTCGGGTTCGGGTCCGCCGTCGAAGGGCTCGTTGCCTTCGAAGATCGCCCATCCGAAGTTGGCGGCACGACCGGCGGGCGAGCCGTCGTCGGGGGCGGGCACGACGTTGACCTCCTCGATGCGGTCCTGGCCGACGTCGGCGATCCACAGATCGCCGGTGGCCCGATCCCACGAGTAGCGCCACGGGTTCCGCAGCCCCATCGCCCAGATCTCGGGAGCACCGCCACCGTCGGCGAACGGGTTGTCGTCGGGGATGGTGTAGGGCTCGTCTCCCGCCTCCGAGGGGTCGATCCGAAGCAACGAACCGAGCGGTGTGTCGGGGTTCTGGCTCGGGTCGTCGCCCCTGGCGCCGTCGCCGAGGCCCAGGTAGAGGAGGTCGTCGGGTCCGAACGACACCTGCCCGCCGTTGTGGAACTCGGTCGGTTGCTCGAGCGTGAAGATCGTGCGCCGCGTGGTCTCGTCGGGCTCGTCGCCGTCCATGGTCCACTCGTCGAGGCGGGTGTCGCCCGCGAGGTCGGTGTAGCTGAGGTAGAGCCGCTCGCCGGTGGGATCGAAGGTGAGGCCGAGCAGGCCTCGCTCGCCATCGATGGTGGTCTCGTCGCGGATGTCGATCAGCTCATCGCCGATGGTCCCGAGACCGCGCTCGGAGCGCTCGACCACCACCACCCGACCCGCCCGCTCCGCGACGTAGAGATGGTCTGAGCCGGCGCGGGTGGCGAGGGCGGTCGGCCAGTCGAGCTCGACGACGGGGGTGAGCGAGACGGCGGCGTCTGACAGGTCCGCCACCCCACCGCCCTCGTCATCGTCGGTGGGTCCGGTGGTCGTGGGGACGGCGTCGGACCCGGCGGGCTCGGTGGTGCTCTGGCCGTCGCCGTCGTCGCCGCACGCTCCGGCGAGCAGCGCGAGCGCGACGAGGCCGATCAGTACCTGCCGCACCTCAGCCGGCTACGAGGGAGTCGAGCAGCGCCCGGGTGCGGGCACGTGAGCCGGACCGGTCCTCTCCCACCGGGAAGATCGCGGCCCAGAACTCGGTGGCGCCGGCATCGAACAGCGCCTGGATCTGGGTCGCCACTGCTTGCTCGTCGCCGACGATGGCGGCCTCGGCCGGGCCGTCGACGCCGCCGTGGGCGAGCAGCCGTTGGTAGTTGGGCAGCGCGCCGTAGTTGGCGAACATCTCCCCCGCGGCCTGGCGGGCCTCGTCGGCGTCGTCGTGGACGGCGACGGGCAGTCCGGCCACGATGCGCGGCTCGGACCGACCGGCCGCCTCGGCGGCGGACCGGATGCGGGGTGCCACGTGGGTCTCGATGGCCCGGGCGTTGCCCATCCACAGGATCGTCCCGTCGGCCTGTTCGCCCGCGACCCGCAGCAGGCGGGGCCCGAGCGCGGCGAGCAGCAGCGGAATCCGGTGGGGCGGCTCGCCCCGGGCGGGCACGTTCACCCGGTGCTCCTCGCCCGAGAACGACACCGCCTCGCCCCGCAACAGGGAAGCCAGCACCTGCAGGTACTCCTCGGTGTGGGTGCCGGGACGGTCATAGGACATCCCGAGCATCCCCTCGACCACCGGCTGGTGCGACGGACCGACGCCGAGGGTGAACCCGAACCGGTTCATGGCCAGGCTGGTCGCCAGGGCCCGTTGAGCCATGAGCGAGGGGTGGCACGGATAGGTCGGCAGGATCGAGGTGCCGAGCTCGATGGTCGAGGTGGCGGCACCGGCTATGGCCATGGCGGCCAGTGGATCGATGCCGATGGCGCTGGGATACCACATGGACGAGTATCCGGCCGCCTCTGCCCGTTTGGCCTGTTCGACCATGCGCTCCGCGCTGGCCGCTCCCCCGCTCAATCCGATCTTCATGCCCGAACCCTATCGACGGTGGCGTCGGCGTGAGCGACCATGCCGGACATGATCTTTCACATCGCGCTGCACGACGACTGGCACGCGGCGCAGCAAACCGGGGAGTACACCACCTCCACGCTGGGCCGGACCCTCGACGAGGAGGGGTTCATCCACGCCAGCCACCGCCACCAGGTGACCGAGGTGATCAGGCGCCACTACCGGGGTCTGCGCTCGCCGCTGTACCTGCTGGTGATCGACCCCGACCGGGTGGAGGCCGAGATCCGCGAGGAGCCGGTCCCGGGCACCGATGAGACCTACCCCCACATCTACGGCCCGCTCAACGTCGATGCCGTGACCGAGGCGATCGACCTCAGCGCCGGTCAGGCCCCCACCTGACCTCGACCGGACTCACGCCGGGTCGATGCGGAACAGCCCGCCCGCCAGCGACATGACATAGAGCTCACCGTCGGGGCCCTCGCCGAAGGAGAGCACCTGTGCGCCGGGCACCGACACGTCGAGCGAGCGGGTCTCGATGACCTCGCCATCGTCCTGGAGCACCAGGTGGATGCGGGGGTCGCAGAAGTCGGAGTAGAGGTAGACCCCGGTGAGGCCCGGCAGGGCCTCGCTGCGGGACACGTACCCACCGGTGATCGAGCACCCGGGACCGTGGGAGTAGGTGTGCAGCGGCGGCACGTAGTTCTCGGGCTCGGGGCCGCCGTCGAAGGGTTGGCCACCCTCGAGGATCGCCCAACCGAAGTTCGCTCCCTGCCCAGGAGGTGACCCGTCGTCGGGGGCGGGCACGAAGTCGATCTCCTCGATCTCGTTCTGGCCGACGTCGGCGACCCACAGGTCGCCGGTCGCCCGGTCCCACGAGAACCGCCACGGGTTCCGCAAGCCGGTCGACCAGATCTCGGGTTCCCCACCGCCGTCGACGAAGGGGTTGTCGGGCGGGACGGTGTAGGGCTGATCGCCGTCGGGAGTCGGATCGATCCGGACCAGTGAGCCGAGCGGTGTGGTCGGATCCTGGCCCGCGTCGAGCGGATCGCCGGCGCCGCCACCGTCGCCCAGCCCCAGGTACAGGAACCCGTCGGGACCGAAGCCGATGTGTCCGCCGTTGTGGTTGGCGAAGGGCTGTTCGAGGGTGTAGACGGCGCGCCGGCTGCTCCCGTCGACCGCGTCGCCGTCCATGGTCCACTCGTCGACGCGGGTGTGGCCCGACAGGTCGGTGTAGCTCAGGTAGAGGCGCTGACCGTCGGGACCGAAGGCGAGCCCCAACAGACCACGCTCGCCGTCGGTGGTGGTGTCGTCGCTGATGTCGACCAGCGTGTCGGTGACGGTGCCCGGACCGTCGGGGGACCGCTCGACCACCACCACCCGGCCGCCCCGTTCGCCGACGTAGAGGTCGGGTGACCCCGCTCGGGTGGCCAGCGCGGTGGGACGTTCGAGCTCGGCCACCGGTGTGAGGGCGACACCGGCATCGGAGAGGTCGGCCACCGACTCGACGGGCTCCTCGTCCGGCGGTGCTTCGGTGGTGGTCGGTCCCGAGTCGCCGTCGGTGGTGGTGGGGCCGGGATCGTCGGGGGTGCTGGTGGTCGTGGTGGTGGGCTCTGCCGCTTCCTCGTCGTCGCCGCAGGCGCCGGCGACCAGCGTCAGGGCCGCGAGACTGATCAGCAGCGCACGCGTCGGGGTCATGTGTCGTCGACCAATCGGATGAGTCCCTCCTGCACCACCGAGACCGCCAGCCGTCCGTCGTGAGTGTAGATCGTGCCCCGGGCGAGGCCACGTGCGTTGGAGGTCGACGGCGTGTCCTGGCAGTAGAGCATCCATTCGTCGGCCCGGAACGGTCGGTGGAACCACATGGCGTGGTCGAGGCTGGCCATCATCAGCTGCTCGCCGCCCCAGCCGGCCAAGCCGTGGGGGAGCAGGGTCGTGTCCAGGAGGGTCATGTCGGACAGGTAGGTGAGCACGCAGGTGTGCAGGATCGGGTCGTCGGGGAGCACGCCGTCGGCCCGGACCCACACGTTGGCGAAGGGCGGCCGCGGGGTGCCCTGCTGGTGCGGTGACTCCTCGACATAGCGGATGTCGACCGGTCGTGGCCGGTCGAGCCACGGCCCCATCTGCTCGGCGTAGGGGGCCATCCGGGTCTTGAAGTCGGGCAGGGTCTCGGGCTCGGGCACCTCGGGCATCTCGAAGGCGTGCTCGAGACCCTCCTCGTGGATGTGGAACGACGCCGCCAGGTTGAAGATCGCCCGGCCGTGCTGGATGGCCACGACCCTGCGGGTGGTGAACGAGCGCCCGTCGCGGATGCGGTCGACCTCGTAGAGGATCGGGACCGTCGGATCGCCCGGGCGCAGGAAGTAGGCGTGCAGGGAGTGGACGGCGCCGGTGTCGACGGTGCGGGCCGCCGCCATCAGGGCCTGGGCGGCCACCTGACCACCGAACACCCGTTGGCGGTCCTCGTCGGGGCTGACCCCGCGGAAGATGTTGACCTCGACCGGTTCGAGGTCGAGCAGGGCGATGAGCTCGTCGAGGGTCGCTTGGGCTGGCATCGCCCCATCGTCGCACGACCGACGGTGAGCAGGCGGGTTCGCGAGCCGCCGATGCCCGCCGATACGATGCGCGCCGATGGGATCCTCAGCGTTCGCCCGGCTTCGGGACCTGCAGCGGGCACACGGTGCTCGGGCGTTGAAGTACGCGTCGGTGTCGGTGGTCGGCGTCGTGGTCACCCAGGTCCTGCTGGTGATCTGCTACCAGCTCATCGACATGACCGCCGCCTGGTCGAACTTCGTGGCGGTCAGCGGTGCGTCCATCCCGGCCTACCTGCTCAATCGGCGGTGGGTGTGGCAGAAGAGCGGGCCCCACAGCGTGCACAAGGAGGTCCTGCCGTTCTGGGGGATCTCGTTGCTGGGCTTGGTGATCTCCACGGTGGCGGTCGGCTACGTGAGCCGGTACTGGGACACCCAGCTGGCGGTCAGCGGCACCAACATCGCCTCGTTCGGGGTGATCTGGATCGGCAAGTACGTGTTCCTCGACGCGGTGATGTTCCGCCCCAACGCAGGCACCGAGGCCGACGAGCAGGATGACGCCACGGCCCGCCGTGGGTCGTGACCGCCGGGTGAGCGGGCAGGACCGCATGGATCCGGATCTGGTGGCAGCCGCCGAAGCCGCCCGGGGCTTCATGCCCCCCGACGAGGGTCTGGCGCTGCACCGAGCGGGCCTGTCGGCCGGGAACGGTCCGCTGCTCGAGGTCGGCAGCTACTGCGGCAAGTCGGCGATCTATCTCGGCGCGGCCGCCAGCAGGCTCGACACGGTCCTCTTCGCCGTCGATCACCATCGGGGTTCGGAGGAGAACCAACCGGGGTGGGAGTGGCACGAGCCCGACCTCGTCGACCCCGACCTGGGAGTGATCGACACGCTGCCGGTGTTCCGCCGAACGATCCACGACGCCGGCCTGGAGGGCACCGTCGTCGCCGTCGTGGCCGACTCGCCGACGATGGGCCGGCACTGGACCACGCCGCTGGGGCTGCTGTTCATCGACGGCGGTCACGGGCGCGAACCCGCGCACCGCGACTATGAGACCTGGGCACCCCATGTCGTCGCGGGCGGGGTCCTGGCCATCCACGACGTGTTCCCCGATCCTGCCGACGGCGGCCGTCCGCCCTATGAGATCTATCTGAGAGCGGTCGAGTCGGGGGTCTTCACCGAGGAGAGCGCCACTGGTTCGCTGCGGGTGCTGCGCCGCACCGGCTGACGCCGGCCGTGGACCCCGGATCAGACCTGGCGGTCGGTGACCTCGTCGACGGGGTCGTGGACCTCGTCGAGCTCGAGGAGTGGCGGCAACCGGTCGTGGTGGGTGAAGAGACCGGCGGTGGCCGAGGTGCCGTTCAGCGCGTCGGCGGCGAGGATGACCGCCGCGGCGGTGTAGGTGCTCTGCTCGTCGGCGGGGAAGTGGATCTCGTCGGGGTACACCATGCCGGTCCAGTACCGGCCGTGCTCGTCGCGCTGGGACTGGATCCAGGTGAACAGCTCGACGGCGCGATCCCGTTCGCCGGCAGCGAGGTGGGCGAGCGTGCACTCGCAGGTCTCGGCGACGGTGACCCACGGGCGATCCGACACGCACCGGACCCCCCGCCCATCCATGACGAAGGTGTCGTAGCGCTCGGCGAGGTGGGACCGCGCCCGGTCGCCGACGAGGGCCCCGGCCAGGATCGGGTAGTACCAGTCCATCGCCCACCGGTGCTTGGGGGCGAAGGCATCGGGTTCGTGCTCGATGACGTGGGCGAGCTGGGCGACGCTGAGCTCCCAGTCGGGCCGGTCGTGGCCGAGCTCGATGGCGATGGCGATCGCACACCGAAGGCTGTGGCAGATGCTCGACGAGCCGGTGAGCAGCGCGAACGACCACGGCGTGCCGTCGGAGTGGCGGGCCCAGATGATCTCGCCCCGGGGTGTCTGCAGGTCGAGGACGAACTCGATCGCCGATTCGACGACCGCCCACATCTCCTCGAGGAACCCGCGGTCGCCGGTGAGCAACCAGTGGTGGTACACGCCGGTGGCGATGTAGGCAATGGTGTTGGCGTCGAGCTTGTCCTGCTCGATCTCGTCGTCCAGGTAGTACTGGTGCCAGGCACCGTCGTCGCGCTGGATGGACCGAAGCCAGTCGTAGCCGCGTTCGGCCTCGGTCACCAGACCCGCGGTGGCCATGGCCATGGCCGCCTCGACGTGGTTCCAGGGGTCGGCGTGGCCGCCAGGTACCCAGGGGATCATCCCGTCGGGCAGCTGCCACTCGGCGATGGCCTCGGCGGTGGCGCGCATGGCGTCGGCCGAGACGATGCCCTCGACGGCGGGTGCCGTTGGTTCACGCGACATGGGACACCATCCCTGCAGGCTTCGTGGCGTAGATCGCGATGCTCTTGCCGACGATCGGACTGAGCGCCCGGTCGAGCATGCGGGTGACGGTGGGCTGATCGGTGATGTCCCACACGAGGAGGCGATGGTAGGCGGCAACGAGCGGGTTGGTGTCGTTGGTGGGTCCGACCAGGCACTTGAGCCACCAGTACGGGGTGTGGAGGCCGTGGGCCAGATGCGACCCGCGAGGAGACAACCCGGCGGCGCGCATGAGGTCGCGCATGTGGGCTTCGGTGTAGACCCGCAGGTGTCCGCCTTCGGTGATGGGGGCGTGGTACTCCTCGGACAGCTTCCAGCACACCGTCTCGGAGAGCCACGCGGGGATGGTCACCGCGATGGTGCCTCCGGGGCGCAGGACCCGGGCCAGCTCGCGCACCGCGGCGGCGTCGTCGGGTAGGTGCTCGAGCACCTCGGAGGCGATGATCCGGTCGAAGGAGGCGTCAGCGAAGGGAAGGTGGTGGGCATCGCCGCGGACACCGCCGGCCGCGACGCCGACCGGTACCTCGCCGTTGTCGGACATGGCGCCGAAGGTGCCGTTGGTGTGGACCAGCTCGTCGAAGGAGTAGTCGAAGGCGACGACATCGGCGCCGCGGCGCAGGCCCTCGTAGGCGTGGCGACCGAACCCACATCCCAGGTCCAGCAGCCGCTCGCCCGGTCGCAGACCGAGCCGCTCGTAGTCGGCGGTCAACATCTAGCGACCCCGGCCGGCACGCTCGTCGAGCAGGGCCCGATACTGCTCGACCGTGCCCTGGGCGGTGTGCCGCCAGCTCCAGCGGTGGACGACCCGCTCACGTCCCGCGGCGCCGATGCGGGCTCGGGCCTCGGGTGCGTCGAGGGCGTCGGCGATCCGGGTAGCGAGGGCGGCCGAGTCGCCGGGTTCGACCGCGAAGCAGGTCTCGCCGTCGGCGCCGGTGACCTCGGGGAGGGCGCCGCCGGTGGTGGCCACCAGCGGAACGCCGGCGCTCATGGCTTCGATGGCCGGCAGCGAGAAGCCCTCGTAGAGCGAGGGGACCACGGCCAGCTCGGCTTCGGCGTAGAGCTCGACCAGGCGCTGGTCGGACACCCCCGAGACGAAGTGGATGTGGTCGGTGAGCCCGAGCTGGTCGATGGTGCGGGCCGCGGGGCCACCGGGTTTGGCCTTGCCGATGACCATCAGGTCGACGTCGCGCTCGGTGCGGAGCTTGGCCAGCGCCTCGAGCAGGTAGCGGAGGCCCTTCATGGTGACGTCCGCGCTCGCCGTGGTGATGAGGCGCCCCGGTCGCCGTTGGACGTGGTCGAGGGGCCTGAACAGGTCGGGATCGACGCCGACGGGGACGACGTGGATGTGTTCGCGGGGAACGAGGTGGTCCCGTTCGATGTCGGCGAGCGAGTTCTCCGACACGGTGACGATGCGGTCGAGCTGGTTCGCCACCCGCGTCTGCATCTTGGTGAAGGCATACCAGCGGGACTTGGCGAACCGCTGGTAGGGGGTCGGAGCGTGCTCCATCTCCAGGCGCCGGTCGACGGTGATGGGGTGGTGGATGGTGGAGATGACCGGGAGGCCCATCTTCTCGATGGCGAGCAGCCCGTAGCCGAGGGCCTGGTTGTCGTGCACCACGTCGAAGTGGTGGGTGCGGTGCCGAAGGTGCTGGGCGGCCCGGACCGTGAAGGCGAGGGGTTCGGGGAACGTGCCGGTGCAGAACGCCACCATCTCGACCCAGTCGCCGAGTGTCTTGAGCTCCCAGACGCCGGGGAGACGCATGGGGAAGTGGTCGTTGTAGATGTCGAGGCTGGGAAGCTCGACGAGCGCCACGCGGGGGTCGAGCTCGGGATAGGGCTGCCCACCCAGGACCTCGACCCGGTGCCCGAGATCGGCGAGCGCCTTGCTGAGGTGGCGCACGTACACCCCTTGACCGCCGACGTGGGGTTTGCCCCGATAGGCGAGCAGGGCGATGCGTAGGGGCGCGTCCGATCCGGTCATGGACGGCACAGCCTTCCCGGGACATGACCGCCCGGTCAAGTGGCGGCTCGCTCGACAGGTGTGGGCCGGCGGGTGGGTGCTCGGCCGGGTCGCGTCCCGGGTCGTGTCCCCGACGTAGGGTTCGTGTGGTCGAGTTGGGAGGAAGGGCCCGCGTGAGCACGGGTGACCGCATCGATGGCACCGCCGCCGGCGGCAGCCCACCGCGTCGTCGGCGCGGTGCCGAGGTCGACCGCGCCCTCGCCGATCTGGTCGCCGCCCATGGAGATGCCGTCTATCGCCTGGCCCGGTCGATCGTGCACGACCCGTCGCTCGCCGACGACGTCGTGCAGGAGACCATGGTGAAGGCGTGGCGCGCTCTGCCCGACTTCGACGGTGAGGTGCCACGACCGTGGTTGTTGAAGGTGGCTCGCAACACCGCGATCTCGCTACTGCGCACCCGGAGGGAACAGGTGCGGGAGGCCGGCGAGTTCGGCGACATGGCCGCGACGGGCGGGGGGCCGGACACGACCGCGGTCGACCGGGCGGCGGTCGACCAGATGTGGGTGGCACTGGCTCAACTCGACGAGACCTCCCGGTCGATGGTGGTGATGCGTGAGTTGTCCGGACTGTCCTACGAGGAGATCGCCGAGGTGCTGGACCTGCCGCTGGCCACCGTCAAGACCCGACTGTTCCGCGCCCGCAGGGCGTTGCAGCACGCGATGAAGGAGTGGCGAGCATGAGAGGTCATCCCGACGAGCGGAACCTGGCCCGCTGGCTGGAGTCGGAGAAGCCGGCCCGGGTCGGCCGTCACCTCCGCGAGTGCGATCAGTGTCTCGACCGGCTCGACGAGTTGTCCGGCCTCGATGGGGGCGTGCGGTCGGGACTCGATTCGATGAGCGCTCCGCCGACCGATCTGGGGGACCGGACCACCGGGGGGGTGCACGAGCGGCTGGCGGCAGAGGAGGCGGCGGCGGCCTTCGTCGAGCTGTTCGCCCTGCCGTGGCGGACGATGTCGGTGCTGGTCGATCCGGCTGCGCCGGCTCGTCGGCCCCCCTCGGCCGTTGCGGTCGACGGGGGCGTTCCGGCAAGCGATGATTCCGACGACGACGGGGAGCGAACCGATGGATGAACTGTGGCAGTGGGCGATCGGAGCGGTCGCCGTGGGCATCATGGCCGGTCTCGCCGGGGCCGGGTTGTTGATGATGGCGCTCACCAAGGGTCGCGAGGACGATCCGGTCTATCGCGACTCGGCCCGCTCGATGGCGATCTCGTGCTTCGTGTTCTTCACCGCCGCCGGGGTCATCATCGCCGTCTCGATCGTCAACCGCGACTCGTTCGAGGACGTGCCGTCGGACCTGGTCGCGGCGTTGCCCGACCTGCTGGTGGCGGGCTTGATCCTGGTCGTGGGACGTGCGGTCGCGCTTGCGGCGGGGAGCTTCGCCGCCAAGGCCGTCGTCGCCGCGAGCGCCCGGGTGCGGAGCCAGGCGGCGTTGCTGGTGCGGACCGTGATCACCGCGGCCGCGGTGGTGCTGGCGCTGGCCCAGGTCGGGGTCGACACCACGCTGTTGCAGATCACCGGCGGTGCGCTGCTGTTCGGCCTCGCTGCTGCCGCTGCACTGCTGGTCGGCCTGGGGGGCCGGGAGTTGGCCGGTGAGATCGCGGCGGGGCGCTACCTGTCGCGGATCGTCGCCGTGGGTGATGTCGTCGAGATCACCTGGGACGGCGAGGTGATCTCAGGTCGGGTGGTTGGCATGCACCCCGCCACTCTCGAGCTGCGCGACTCCGACGGCGTGACCCATCATCTCGGCAACTCTCAGGTGCTCTCCGCGGGGCTGCGCACGAGGGCCGACGGATCCGGCGGCGAGCCCGGTGGAGAGATCTGAGGAAATCGCGCGACTTCTGCGGCTCCCGTGCGTTGTACCTGGTGTCGGGGCGCACACAGCGCCCACCTCAGTTCGAAGGCACCGGAATTGGACTCCCGGTTACTTCCTGTCAGGCAGATGACCACCCTCCCCCAGGGGTGGTCATTCGCCGTTTTTGGGTTGGGTCGACCAACTAGGTTCGGCGGGGTGCGTGCGCTGGTGCAACGGGTGGCCGAGGCCCGGGTGGAGGTCGACGGCGAGGTGGTCGGGGCGATCGGTCCGGGCCTGTGCGTCTTCGTCGGGGTGACCCACACCGACGGGGGCTCGGAGGCGGCCAAGCTGGCGGCCAAGGTGTTGGGCCTGCGGATCTTCGACGACGACGAGGGGGTGATGAACCGCTCGGTCGCCGAGGCCGGGGGCGAGGTGCTGGTGGTGAGCCAGTTCACGCTCTATGGCGACACCCGCAAGGGACGCCGGCCGAGCTGGCTCGACGCGGCCCCACCCGACCAGGCCGAACCGCTCGTCGATCAGGTGGTGGCTGAGCTGGAGGCGTCGGGTGCCCGAGTGGCCACCGGCCGGTTCCAGGCCGAGATGGCGGTGTCGCTCACCAACGCCGGGCCGGTCACGCTGTTGATCGAGGTCTGAACCGATCGAGGTGGCCGGTGGCCAGGAGCCAGGCGCCGAGCACCAGCAGGCCGGCGACGGCGATGGGTGGCCGGTCGCCGAGGCGGACCGCCAGGGTCGAGCCGGTGCGCTGTTCGATGGTGGCCTCGATGACCCGCTGCTCGCCGACGGCGGTGCGCTCGAGGATCGTGCCGTCGGGTTCGATCACCGCCGAGAACCCGGTGGGGGCGGCTTGCAGGACCCACCTGTCGGTCTCCAACGCCCGGAGGCGTGACGAGGCGATCTGCTGGCTCTGGACGATGGTCAGCCAGTACGACGCCCCGTTGGTGGGGTTGAGCACCACCTCGCCGTCTCGCTGTACGCCTTCTCGCACCCGGCCGGCGAAGAACACCTCCCACGAGATGGCGACCGACATGGGCCCCGCAGGGGTGTCGACCAACGCCGGTTCGTCGCCGGGGATGGCATCGTTGGCGACGATGGTGTCGCCCGCGATGCGTTCGAGCACCTCCCGGAACGGTGTCATCTCGCCGAAGGGGACTCGACGCACCTTGTCGTACCGGTCGATGAGGGAGCCGTCGGGAGCGAACACGACCGCCGCGTTGTGGAACGAGCTCTCGCCCGCAGTCTCGACGATCCCGGCGATCAGGGTGGCGTCGAGCTCGCGGGCCAGGTCGGCCAGCTGCGGAGGTCGTTCAGAGGTGGAGTAGTCGTCGCCGACGTGGACCACGTTCTCGGGCCACAGCACCAGGTCGACCGGTCCTGCGATCAGCTCGGAGGCGGTGAGGTGGGCCTGGAACACGATGGGTCGGGCGGCGGCGGAGTCGCGGGTGCGCTGCTCGCCGCCTCCTTGGACCAGGGCGACGTCGAGGGTGTCGGTCACCGTCGAGGTGGGAGCGATCGTCGCGACCAGCACCGCGGCCACCACGACCGCGGTGCCGATGCCCGCCAACCGGGGTCGGCGTCGTACGGCTGAGGCGAGGGCCTGGCCGGCGACCACGGTGACCATCACCAGCAGCACGGGACCGGCGACGCGAACCACCTCGGCGAGGGGGCCGGCCACCTGGCCCTGGGGGATGGTGGCGAGGGGCACCCCCCCGAAGGGGAACGCCCAGCGGATCGCCTCGGCGAGGGCGATGGCGCCGGGGAGGGCGATGCGGCGACCGCGCCCGGGAGGCGTCGCCACGGCTGCGACCCCGAAGTAGGCGGCGTAGGTGATGAAGGCCACCACGTAGCCCGGCGGGGTCATGTCCCACATCCAGAACATGCCGATGGCGAGCCAGACCGCAGAGACCAGCCAGGTGCGTCGGAACCTGACCGCTGCGGGTTGGTCGGCGATGAGCTCGTCGAGCAGGGCGATGCCGACGATGGCGAGCGGCCACCACCCCCACGGTGGGACCGAGGCCACGATGGCGAGCCCGGCGACGACGCAGCGCAGCCACGCCGGGATCACGCCAGGCCGGGCACGGGCTCGCCGTCGTCGTCGACGAGCTGCCAGAACACCACGATGCGGTGCCGGGCCGAACCCTTGGGGTGGCAGGCGAAGGTGGTGGCGGTGAACTCGTAGCTCTGGTCGGCGATCCACATGTCGTCGGGGTCGACGATCTCGGTGTTCACGGCCTGGTAGGTGTGGGTCTCGCCCTCGGCCTCGATGATCATCTCGTCCCCCGGTTCGATCAGGTCGAGGTCGTGGAAGGGACGGCTGTAGGTGGTGCGGTGACCGGCGAGCACCATGTTGCCGACCTGGCCGGGCATCGCGGTGCCCGGCCAGTGGCTGGGGCCCCGGTTGATCATGGTGAGGCTCATGCCCTGGTGCAGCGCCTCGTCGATCCCGAGCCGGTCCACGGTGATGTGGCCGATGACCACGTCTTCGGGCTCGGCCTGGAACGGGTTGGCGGGAAGCGGATCGGCAACCGGCAGCTCGGGCAGTGGAGCAGGTGGCGGATCGGTCGTGGTCGTCGTGGTCGTGGTGGCGGCACTGAGCGCCGGCCAGTCGGCGGTGTAGGCGGCGAGGGTGGCCGATCCGAGTTCTTGGCCGGTCATCTCGCTGCCGCCGGCGCTGCTGCACCCCGCCAGCAGGAGCAGCACAGCGACGATGGCGGCGAACAGGCGCCGGTCGGGACGGTGGGAGGACACGTTTTGCACCTCACTATCGTGGCCTGTCGAGCGCCGGAAGGGAAGGCGGGGCCTGGGCTTTCATCGGCAGGACGGCCCTCCTGCTGAGGGATGGGACCTATCTGGCGAGCGCGCGGGTGGCTTGATGACCCGAGTTGATGCAGGCGGGGATGCCGACCCCTCGGTAGGCGGCACCGGCCAGGACGATGCCGGGAGCCGCTTCGGCGAGTGCGGCCTCGATCTCGGCGACGCGGTCGAGGTGCCCCGGCGTGTACTGGGGGAAGGAGCGGGGCCAGCGGGTGACCCGGACCTCGGTGGGGTCGCCGTGGAGGTCCATCGTGGTGGCCAGGTCGGCGAGGATCGCCTCGACGAGCATCTTGTCGTCCATCTGGATGGCGCGCTCGTCACCGAAGCGTCCCGCTGACGCCCGTACCAGGAACTGGCCGGGTCGGTGGAGATGTGGCCACTTGGTCGAGGCCCACGAGCAGGCGGTGAGCAGCAACCCCTCGGAGCGGGGAACGAGGAAGCCGGTGCCGTCGAGTGGCCGCCCGGTGGCGTCGTCCGCGAAGGCCATGGCCACCAGCGCCACCGACGAGTAGTCGATCCGGGCCAGCCCGTCGGCGGCGGCGGGGGCCAGTTCGGCCAGCAGATCGGCGGCGACGAACGCGGGGGTGGCGACGACGATCCCGTCGACCTCGAGCGTCTCGGACCCGAGCGTCCCACCTTGCGCCGACACCCGCCACCGGTCACCATCCCGCTCGATCGAGCCGATCGGCGTGTCGGTCCGGAGATCGGCCCCGTCGAGGGCGTCGACGAGGGCGTCGACCAGGCGGCCGAGCCCACCACGCAAGGTGTAGAAGACCGGCGCGTCGCTGGGTGCGGGGGCGTTTGCCCGTTGGGCGCGCAGCGCCTCGATGAGGCTGGCATGTGGACTGGTGGCGGCAGCGGCGATCTGAGGAGCGCCGGCGGCCAGGCTCAGCCGGTCGGTGTCACCGGCGTTGATGCCGCCGAGCAGCGGATCCACCAGACGCTCGAGGATCTCGTCGCCCAGGCGTCGACGGATGAGCGATCCCACCGACTCGTCGCCGTCGGGCCGGTCGTCGGCCATGGTGAGATCGTCGGCGGCGCGGGCGGTCGCGTCGAGCGACACCACGCCTGACTCGGCGAGCAGGTCGAGATCGGTCGGGATCCCGAGCACGGTCCCCTGGGGGATGCGCCGCAGCTCGCCGCGGCTGTAGAGATAGGCCGAACCGGGTGGTTGGGGGACGACCTCGTCGTCGAGTCCCAGCTCGTCGAAGAGTTCGAGCGCCCACGGCACCCGGGCCAGCACCGAGTCGGGTCCCGAGTCGAGATCGACGCCCGCGAAGGGAGCGGTGTGCAGCTTGCCGCCGAAGCGGTCGGCGGCCTCGAGCAGGTGGACCTCGTGGCCCTGGCGGTGGAGGTCGAAGGCGGCGGTCAGCCCGGCGATGCCGCCACCGACGACAGCGATCGAACGCGTCATGGGCCTGTCTGGAAACCGGCCGGGACCTGGGCGCGACCCTCGGCGTGGACGAGGTCGACCACGTGGGCGAGGACCCCGGGATCGGTCTCGGGGAGCACGCCGTGGCCCAGGTTGAAGATGTGCGCCGGGTGCCCGCCGTTGAGGGCGAGGATGGCCCGCACCTCCTCTTCCACCGCGGGGATCGGCGCCAGGCAGATGGCGGGGTCGAGGTTGCCCTGGAGGGTGACGGTGCGGCCGATCCGTTGCCGGGCGACGTCGAGCGGGGTGCGCCAGTCGACACCGACGACCTCGGGTCCGGTCTCGGCGATGAGGTCGAGCAGCTCGCCGGTGGTGACGCCGAAGTGGGCCCTGGGCACCCCGAGGTCGGCCACCTCGGCGAACACCCTCGCGGTGTGGGGCATCACGAAGCGCCGGTAGTCGGCGGGGTGCAGCGCGCCGGCCCAGCTGTCGAAGATCTGCACCGCGGCGGCGCCGGCGTCGACCTGTGAGCGCAACGAGGCGATCGCCATGTCGGTGAGGCGCGCCATGAGGTCGTTCCACAGCTCGGGGTCCGAGCGCATGAGCGCCTTGGTGTTGGCGTAGTTGCGTGACGGCCCGCCCTCGACCAGGTAGCTGGCCACGGTGAAGGGGGCACCGGCGAAGCCGATGAGGGGAACGTCGAGCTCGGCAACCAGTTGCTTCACGGTCTCGATCACATAGGGGGTGTCGACCGCTGGTTCGAGGGGACGGAGCCGTTCGAGGTCGGCGCGGGTGCGGAACGGCTGGTCTGCGACGGGCCCCGTCCCAGGCTTGATGTCGATGCCGAACCCGACGGCGTGCACCGGCACCACGATGTCGCTGTAGAGGATGGCGGCATCGACCCCGTAGCGGCGAACCGGTTGCAGGGTGATCTCGGTGGCCAGGTCGGGTTGGGCGATGGCGGTGAGGATGCTCCCGGTGCCCCGGATCTCGTGGTACTCGGGCAGGGATCGGCCCGCCTGGCGCTGGAACCACACCGGCACCCGGTCGCCGGGCTCGCCCCGGCAGGCCCGGAGATAGGCGGAGTCGGCCAGATGGGCGGGTGGGTCGGCATCGGTCACCGGATCACGGTAACCGGCTGGCGTCCGGGCTCCCCAATGCCTCCGGGCGAGGGCGAAGTGACGACCGGAGCACGGCCGGGAGGGGGTAGGATGGCGCACCCCCTTTTGGAAGGGATCACCGGAAGAGGTCCATGCCGTCCCATCCTGAGCTGCAGGCCGAGCAGGCCTACATCGACCATGCCTACGAGTCGCTGGAAGCGAATCGTCTGTCGGCGGTGCGCCTCAAGGAGATGGTCGAGGTGGGCAAGGGCGGCACCGAGCAGGCCCGGTGGGAGCGCGAGGTCATCAACGACAACATCATCCACCGCCTCCAGCAGCTGCACGTGGGGGACGCCTCGCTGGTGTTCGGCCGGATCGACCACGACCCCGACCACGGCGACGACTCGTTCTACATCGGTCGGGTGTCGGTGTCGGGCCCCGACCGCGAACCGTTGGTGGTCGACTGGCGGGCGCCGGTGGCCGAGGCGTTCTACCGGGCGACGCCACTCCAGTCGCTGGGACTGATCCGGCGCCGGCACTTCGCCACCCGGGGGCGCACCCTCCTCGGCATCGAGGACGAGCTCTTCGGCGATGCTGCGGTGGCCGCCATCAACGGCGACGGGCCCACGATCTCGGGGCATGGTGCGCTGATCGCCGCGCTGGAGACGGCCCGCACCGGTCGTCTGGGCGACATCGTCGCCACCATCCAGGGCGAACAGGACGAGATCATCCGCGCCGAGCTGCCCGGCATCCTGGTCGTACAAGGGGGGCCGGGCACCGGCAAGACGGTCGTGGCGCTGCACCGGGCCGCCTACCTGCTCTACACCCACCGGTTCCCGCTCGAGGGCCAGGGCGTGCTGGTCGTCGGGCCCAATCGGCTGTTCCTCAACTACATCGAGCAGGTGCTCCCCTCGTTGGGCGAGGCGGGCGTCGAGCTGGCAGTGCTGGCCGATCTCATCGACGAGGTGCGGGTGGCCGGCTCCGACCGCGGTCTCGCCGCGAGGGTGAAGGGCGATCTGCGCATGACCGGGTTCGTCGCCCGGGCGGTGCGCGACCGCGAGCGACCCCTCCGGGCACCGTTGCGGGTCGGGTACGGGCTCACCCGTCTGTCGATGACGGTCGAGGAGAGCGCCCAGATCGTGAACGAGGCCCGCCGCCGCTACCGGTGGCACAACCCGGCCCGCAAGTACGTCGAGGCCCGGGTCTATGAGGTGCTGGCGGGCAGTGGCCCCGAACAGCTCGACCCCGACACGGTGCGCCAGCGGTTGAAGGCCACGATCGAGCTGCGCGAGGCGCTCGACTGGATGTGGCCGTTGCTGTCGCCGGCGGAGCTGTTGCACGACCTGTTCGGCTCGAAGGCGCTGTTGCGCAACGCCGCGCAAGGTCGGCTGCCCTCGGAGGTCCGTCGTCGCCGCGCGGCTCGCACGGGCGGGAATGCGGGCGACGCCGGAGGGCTCACCGACGACGAGTGGCAGTCGCTGCACCGCCCCCGGTCCGATCACGCCTTGTCGGTCATCTGGACCACCGACGACGTCGCGTTGCTCGACGAGGCCCGAGCGTTGCTCGGTCCTCGCAAGCGGTCCCACGAGCTCGAGCCCCGCACGTACGGCCACATCGTGGTCGACGAGGCCCAGGACCTCTCTCCCATGGCCTTGCGGACGTTGGGACGCCGCTCGCTCAACGGGTCGATGACCATCGTCGGCGACATCGCCCAATCCACCGGGGCGTGGGCCCACGACGACTGGGACGAGGTGCTCGAACAGCTCCCCCAGAAGCGGCCGTCACGCCGGGCCGAGCTCACCGTCGGCTACCGGATTCCCGCTCCGAACATGGCGATGGCGACCCGGGTGCTGCGCGTCGCCGCTCCCGAGCTCACACCCCCGCGGTCGGTGCGCCAGGACGGCGATCCCCCGCGGATCATCGCGACGGCTGGGGGCGGTCGGTCGCTGGCCGATGCGGTGGTCGATGCCGCGCTCGACGAGGTCGATGCCGTGGGCGCGGGAAGCGTGGCGGTGATCTGTCCGCACACCCTGGTCGACCGGTTGTGCACGGCGTTCGAGGAGCGGCGGGTCGAGTACGGCCGAGCGACCCGCCACGGACTCGATTCGCAGATCACGGTGGTGGCGGTGGGCATCGTGAAGGGGCTCGAGCTCGACGCATCGGTCGTGGTCGAGCCGGCCGCCATCATCGAGGACGAGGCCCAGGGCCTGCGGTCGCTCTATGTGGCGCTCACCCGCTCCACCAAGCGACTGGCCGTGGTCCACGAGCGGCCCTTGCCCGAGTTCCTCGCCGAGTAGCTGGCCTCGCCCCCACCCCGCCCGGGCCCCGTGCCCGACCTGCGTCTCGCCTGCCACGAACTTGCGCGGATCCGTCGCGCTCAGCGCGACGGATCCGCGCAGTTTCGGCGGCGGCTACTCAGGGTCGGGGCGGTCGCGGTCGGGGTGGTCGCTGTCGGACTCGCCCTCGAACTCCGGTGGTGGGCCTTCCACGGCTGCTTTGGCGCCGCCGACCTCGGCGGTGGCCCAGGCACCGCCGAGGGGTGTCGGCCCGAGCGGGATGCCGGCCAGTCGCGCCTCCTTGCGCAAGCGCAGCTCGTTGCCCGCGGCCGCGGCCATGGCGGTGACCGGCACCGCGAGGAAGGCACCGATGATCCCGGCGATGATCGCGCCGGCGGTGATGCCGGCCAGGATCACGACCGGGTGCAGCGACACCGCCTTCTTCATGATCACCGGCTGCAAGACGTTCGACTCGACCTGCTGGACGATGAGGACGACCGCCAGCGCGGCGATGGCGGTGCCGAACCCACCCGATGCCCAGGCGACGAAGACGGCCAGCATGCCGGTGACCAACGCACCGACCACGGGGATGAACCCGCCGAGGAACACGAGGAACGCCAAGGGGAACACCAGGGGCACGTCGAGGATCGCCAGACCGATGGCGATCCCGATCGCGTCGATGAGCGCGACCAGCGCAGTGGCCTGCATGAACCCACCGAGCGACCGCCAGGTTCGTGCGGCCACCGCCGAGAGCGCGTCGTGATGTTCGGGTGGGCAGCGCCTCGAGATCCAGTCGACGATCTCGGGTCCGTCCTTCACGATGAAGAACAGCAACACGACGGTGAGCACCAGGGCGGCCATGACCGAGCCCACGGCGATGACGACGTTGGTGGCCATCTCGCCGATGCCGTCGGTCTGCTCGCCGACGTTGGACAGCATGTCCTCGACCTCGTCCTGGGAGAGCCCGACCGGTCCGGTCTCGAGCCACTCGAAGAACTCGTCCACCCCGTCCTCGATCGTGGGACGCAGCTCCTGGGCCTGGCTCACGAACGAGGGAGCCATGGCGGCGAGGACCCCGGTGAGCAGGAGCAGCCCGCCGATGACGACGACCCCTGCTGCGGCTGCGGGTGGGAATCCCCTGTTCTCCAACCGACGGGCGAAGGGGACGCAGAAGGTGGCCAGGACGACGGCCAGGATGATGGGGATGGTGACGAGGTAGAGGAACGCGGCGGTCCAGATCATCGCCGCCGCGGCGACGATGATGACCAGGCCCCGCCAGGAGTACTGGGCCATGGTGTCGACCCATGGCGCCACTCGTCGGGGCGCTGCTCGTTCGCTCGTGTCGCCGTCGTTCGGCATCGCCAGCAATGTTGCTGCGCGACATTGCTCGGAGCGCGGATGCTCCGCTGCCGGTGATCAGGGCAACAGGTCGAGCAGGTCGGCCCATCCGCCGTGGAGGGCCTTGGGCACGATGTGGTCGGCGCGGGCGATGGCCTCGGGGTGGGCATCCTCGGGGGCGACGGCGACGGCGGCACCGTCGAGCAGCTCGAGGTCGTTCGGCCCGTCGCCGATGGCCAGCACCTTGTGGGGGTCGTAGCCGCGGGCCACGCAGAAGGCCTCGACGCCCAACCACTTCGACAGGTCGGGCGGCGCGACGGTGATGGTCATGCCCCCGGAGTACTGGCGCTCGTCGCTGAGGTGGGCGTTGGCGATCGAGTGAAGCTTGGCGGCGACCTCGGCTGCCCGATCGGCGGGGATGCTCAGCACTCCGAAGGCGAGGACCGCTTCGGTGGCGACGATGTGGTCCAGGTCGCCGGTGCGGGCCCACTCGCCGAACGAGCGCAGGTGCTCGGGATGGGTGGAGGGATTCTCGCCCACGAACACGTCGACCTCGTCGTGCTCGACGTAGACGCATGGTTCCACCCCTGCGGCGAGGAACTGCTGGAGCACTGCGGCGGCGTCGTCGGGGGCGAAGGCGTGACGGTGGAGGCGCTCGTCGGTGGCGAGGTCGACGACCATGGCCCCGTTGAGCAACACGGCGGGCGGGTGGAGGCCGAAGCGGGCGAGTGGCGCCCTGGTCGATGCGAGCCGGCGGCCCGTGGCGACGAGCAGCGGGTACCCCCGGCGCTCGAGCTCGGCGACGGCGGCGGAGGTGCGGGGGTGGAGCGCGGCGATGTCGGAGGTGTCCCAGAGGGTGCCGTCGAGGTCGGTGACGACGAGTTCGATGTCGGTCACAGCTCGTACCGGTGGCGGATCTCGGTGATGGGGACTTCCTGGTAGTCGCGGGTTCGGGTGGCGCCGTCGAGGGTCCAGCCCATCTGCTCGTAGATGCGTCGGGGGCGTTGGTTGCGTTCCTCGGTCCACAGCACGCACTCGGTGTAGCCCAATCCTCGTAGGCGGTCGAGTCCGTGGTCCATGAGCCGGCGACCCACGCCGGCGCCCCACACGCGGGGGTGGGTGTAGAAGGTGCCGACCTCGCCGGTGGGTCGGGCGAGGTCGAGGTTGCCGCACTGGTGGACCCAGATGAACCCGGCCAGGCCCTCGTCGTCCTCGGCCACCACCAGGTTGGGGTTCGGCCCGGGTCCACCGATCCGTTGGGCCCACTTGTCGGGCTGGCCCTCGATCTGTTCGAGCTGGTCGGGGGTGAGGAAGCCGGACCACCCGGCGCGGCCTGCCTCGACCAGCAGCTCGCCGATGGCATCGCCATCGGCGGTTGAGGCACCTCGGAAGGTGACGGTCATGTTCAGCCCTTGCGCAGGCGCTCGGCGTAGGCCCGGGCGGCCTCGCGGTACTCGTCTTCGGTGAACGACCAGTGCTGGTGGTCGGCGTCGCCCCATGCGGCGACCATCGTCGGGTTGGTGCGACCGATCGCCGAGGTCATGGCCCTGGTCATGGCGAGGGGACCGGGCGGGATGGCGAGCAGCTGCTCGATGCAGTCCTCTACCGCGGCGTCGAGCTGATCTCGGGGTGCCACCCGTTGGGCGAACCCGGTGCGATGCAGCTCGTCGGCGTCGACCGATCGGCAGGTCATGATCCAGTCGCGGGCGGTGGGCAGGCCGACCTCGCGCACCAGCAGGGGGATGCCCGCCCAGGTGAGGGGGATGCCGATCGCCAGCTCGGGGATCCGTAGCACGGTGTCGTCGGCTGCCACCCGGATGTCGCAGGCGGCGGCCAGCAGCGCGGCCCCGCCCACCACGTGGCTGTGGAGTCGGGCGACGGTGACCTGGGGGATCCGGTCGAGCTGTTCGAGCACACGCTGCCAGCTCCCGGTCGCGTGGCGTCGCTGTGCCCAGTCGCCCTCGATTGGTGGGTAGGCGGTGTTGCGGAAGTCCGCGCCGGCAGAGAACGCTCGCCCTTCCCCGGCGAGCACCAGCACCGAGATGTCGGGGCGGTCCTCGAGCTGATGGAGCAGGTCGGCGAGGGCCCTGCGCAGGGTGTCGTCGAGCACGTTGAGCCGGTCGGGGCGGTTCAGGGTCACCCGCACGACCCGTCCCTCTTCGGCGACCACCAGGCCGGTGGCGTCATCGGTCATGGCCCGAGTCTTGCATCGCCCGCGGTGGGGTGCCCTCGACACCCCTTCGGCGATCGGGTTGGATGGGGTCTCAACAGTCTGGTCACGACGATGGGTCGCATCCGCCATCGAATGTGACCAGACTTGTCGGGAGGGTCACGTGCAGCACACAGCACCACGGTTGGGGCCGAACACGAGCGTCGACGAGGTCGTCGACACGATGACCACCCACGGCTATGCCGTCGTGGAGCGCTACCTCGACCCGGATCGGGTCGCGGCCATCGTCGACGACCTCACCCCCGTGCTGGCCGACACGCCGACGGGACGCAACGACTTCGAGGGCTTCGGCACCAAGCGCATCTACGCGCTGTTCGCCAAGACCAGAGCGTTCGACGACCTGGCCATCGACCCGCTGGTGCTCGGCGTGCTCGACCGGGTGCTCGGCCACCACCAGTTGAGCGCCCCGACGGGCATCGAGATCGGCCCGGGCGAGCCCGAGCAGCCGCTGCACCGCGACGACGGGATCTACCCCGTTCCCGATCCGCATCCCGAGCTGGTGATGAACACCATGTGGGCGTTGTGCGACTTCACCGAGGCCAACGGCGCCACCCGTCTGGTTCCCGGGAGCCACGGCGGCCAGCCCCGTCCCGCCGACGACGTCTCGATGGTCTCGGCGGCGATGCCTGCCGGCTCGGTCATGTTCTATCCCGGCAGTCTGTGGCACGGCGGGGGAGCCAACCAGACCGATGAAGCCCGACTGGGCGTGATCCTCGAGTACTGCGCATCGTGGCTGCGGGCCCAGGAGACCCACCTGCTGGCGGTCCCCCAGGAGGTGGCGGCGACCCTGCCCGAGCGCCTCCAGGAGCTGTTGGGCTACAACATCCATCCGCCCTTCGTCGGCTACGTCGACGGTCGCCACCCCCGGCGGGTGCTGGACGCTACGGTCGCTCGATGCACGAGATGACCGGGATGGCGGGGCGGTTCCTCGCCCTGCACCACGACCACCGACCCTTGCTACAGCCGAACGCGTGGGACGCGGGCTCGGCGAGGGTGCTCGAGGCGATGGGCTTCGAGGCGATCGCGACGACCAGCAGCGGGTTCGCCGCGACGCTCGGGCGGGTCGACTACCGGGTGAGCCGGGACGAAGCGCTCGAGCACGCACGGGCCGTTGCGGCCGCGGTGGACGTCCCCGTGGCGGCCGACACCGAGAACGGGTTCGCCGACGATCCCGACGGCGTGGCCGAGACCGTGCGGCGGGCGGCGGGGACCGGCGTGGCCGGATGCTCGATCGAGGACTACACGGGCCGCGACGACGACCCGATCTATGACGCCGCGCTGGCCGCCGAGCGCGTCGCGGCGGCCGCCGATGCCGCCCACGCGGGTCCCGATCAGCTCGTCCTCACCGCGCGGGCCGAGAACCACCTGCACGGTCGCGACGACCTGGCCGACACGATCGCTCGCCTGCAGGCGTTCCAGGAGGCCGGAGCCGACGTGCTCTTCGCCCCGGGCGTGGTCGATCCCGACGATCTCCGCGTGCTCGTCGGGTCGGTCGATCGCCCGGTCAACGTGCTCGCCCTACCCGGCTGTCCCCCGGTCGAGACCCTCGGCGAGCTCGGCGTGGCCCGGGTCTCGGTGGGCGGCGCGTTCGCCCACGTCGCACTCGGTGGGCTCGTGGCTGCCGCCACCGAGCTGCGCGAGGCGGGGACCTTCCACTACTGGACCCAGGTCGGCGCTTCGCTGCCCACGATCCGCAGGGCGCTCGACCCGCGGTCCTGATCCCGGCGGCTCCTCAGTCGCTGCTTCCGTAGGGCCGGGTGATGATCTCGAGCAGGTGGCCATCCGGACTCGCGAAGTAGACGCCCCGTCCGCCGTCGTTGTGGTTGATCGAGTCGGCCTGGGTGCGCCCGGGGTCGGCCCAGTGGGCGATGCGCCGCTCGGCGATGCGGCCGAAGATCTGGTCGAAGTCGTCCTCGCTCACCAGGAAGGCGTAGTGCTGGGAGGTGATCTCGCCGTCGTGGTCGCTGAAGTCGAGGCTCACGCCGTTGGCGGTCTCGAGCACCCAGAAGTGGCCGAACGGCACCGGCGCTGAGAGCCCGAGCAGCTCGGCAGCCCACCGTGCCGATCCTTCGGCGTCGCGTGCGGCGACGATCGTGTGGTTGAGCGCGACGGCCACGGTGATCCCTCCGTTTCCCGTATGTGGAGCCAGTCTGTCGGGTCGTGCGACGACTTGCGCCGGTTTCGTCGTGGTGATCGCCGACATGCGGGCTCCCACCGCTAGCCTCCCGCGCATGTTCGACACGATGCACACGAGGCGGCTGACGGCGGCCGGCCTGATCGTTGGGCTGCTCCTGGTGGGCGTGGCCTGTGGCAACGACGACGAGACCGATGAGGCGGCCGCGACCACGACCACCACCGAGGCCGACGATCTGGACACGACCACCAGCACGGGCGCCACCAGCTCCTCCACCACCAGCTCGTCCACGACCACGACCAGCTCGACAACGACGACCACCGCGAGCGACGCATCGGACGCGCTCGCGTTCTTCCAGCGCACCGAGTCGGAGTGCATCTCCCACTCCAACGACGTGGGCAACACCCCGCCCGAACCGCAGCGGTTCGCCGACGCGACGGTGCTGGGTGCGGGCCCGGGATCGGGCGACACCTGGCTGATCGAGGACGGAATGGGCGACCAGCTCGTCGTCGACCTGGACGGGGCTGTCGTCCACTCGACCGACGGTCCCGACCAGCCCCTTCCCACGATGTACAGCTTCGGCTGTCCCCCCGACCTCTATCCCGGCACCATGACCCACTGAGTCAGCGCGACGCCAGGCAGATGGTCCGCACCCGCTCGGTGATCTGGTCTGGCTCCACCGGTTCACACCCCCTCCGCTCGGGGTCTCGTGCCAACCGAGCGTAGTCGGGGAGCCGGATGTCAGACTGTGATGATGGGTGTGATCGGAACCGTGGCCAGCCTCCATCGCTTTGCGGTGAAGTCGATGCAGGGCGAGTCGCTCGACGAGGTCGAGATCGACCACGACGGGATCGTCGGTGACCGCACCTGGGCGTTGCGCGATGTGGAGACCGACAAGTTGGTGAGTGCCAAGCGACCCCGGCTGTGGCGGGCGATGCTCGACTGCCGGGCGACGGGCCTCGGTGACGAGGTCCAAGTCGAGCTGCCCACGGGCGAGGTGTTCGGTATCGGTGATCCCAAGCTTCGGGTCGCGCTCGAGGCACTGCTCGGTCGCGCGGTCACCGTCGAGAAGGCGGTCACCCCGCAGCAGGGCATCTACGAGTCGGATTGGCCCGAGATCGAGGGCCTCACCCTCACCGGCGAGATCGACCTGCCCACCAACATCACCGGTGAGGGCACGTCGTTCGTCGACGTCGGCGTGCTGCATCTGCTCACCACCGCCAGCCTGGCCACGCTGGCCGCGTCCGGCCCGCACACCAGCGACGACCCACGCCGGTTCCGTCCCAGCATCCTCATCGAGACCCCTGGCCTCGATGGCTTCGCCGAGGACGCCTGGCAGGGCCGGGTCCTGAGCATCGGTGACGTGGAGGTCACCGTCGGCGACCCCACGCCCCGCTGCATCATGACCACCGTCGAACAAGGCGATCTGCCGGCCGAGCCCGGAGTGCTGCGAACCCTGGCCGGCGAACACCGGGTCGCCAACCCGCTCGGCACCTTCGCCTGTCTGGGGTCCTACGCCACGGTCACGACGCCGGGAACGGTGCGGGTCGGCGACGCGGTCACTCTGCGGTGAACCGGAGCGGTCTGGGCGCCTGGATCTAGATCCGCGTTCGGGGTCCGTAGGCGCGCCCGGCGCGGGAGCCGAGCCCGAACACCTTCGCGAAGAACCCCTTCTTCTTGGGCTTCACGAAGTGGATCGGCTTGGGTTGCTTGACCTGGTAGCCGGCCTCCTCGATCGCTGCCCACACCTGCTTGGTGAGCTCTTGGCCTTCGGGGGTGGCTTCGGTGGAGAGCTCGGCGTAGGCGTGGGAGACCATCGTGGCGAACGAGTCGTCGCAGGCTTCGCGGAGCGCTTCGTTCGCGGTCCACACCTCGTCGAGCACCTGCCAGTCCGAGAGCGGGCGGCCGGGCTTGTCGAACTCGGGCCGGAGTCCCTGCGGGCTGTCGTACTGGTAGGTCATGGTGGTGCTCCCCGCGCTCGACTGCTCATGTGTTCCTCGACGGTGCCCTTCGACCATGGCACACCGTGGTGGCCAGGCGAGCGATCGTGGCCGAGCCAGTGCGACGTGTGGTCAGCGGCTGCTGGGGGCGGTGGGGGTGAAGCGAACCTTCATCTCCTTGAGGCCGCCCACGAGGGGGATGCCGGCAGCCTCGAGGGGGACCGGTTCGGCCATGACCTCGATGTCGGGCAGTCGGGTGAGGAGGTGCCGGAACGCGACCGACACCTCGCGGCGGGCCAGGTGGGCCCCCAGACAGAAGTGCGGCCCCGGCCCACCGAAGCCGACGTGGGGGTTGGGGTCGCGCAACACGTCGAAGCGTTCCGGCTCGTCGAACTCGCGGGGGTCGCGGTTGGCGGCCCCGTAGAACATCACGACCTTGTCGCCTTCGGAGAAGGTGTGGTCGGCGACGGTGACGCCGTCGTGGGTGGCCGTGCGACGCATGAAGGTGACGGGGGACGCGACCCGCACGATCTCGTCGACCGCGGTGGCGGTGACGCCGTCGAGGTCGTCCTGCCAGATGCGGCGCTGGTCGGGGTTCTGGGCCAGCAGGTGCAGCCCGTGGCTGAGGGCGTTGCGGGTGGTGTCGTTGCCCGCGACGGCGAGGAGTATGAAGAACGGGGCGATCTCCTCGGGGGCGAGCATGTCCTCGCCCGGTTCGGCGTGCACCAGCTTGGAGGTGAGGTCGTCGGTCGGGTTGGCCCGCCGCTCCTCGGCCAGCTCGTTCATGAGTCCGGTCAGCTCGAGGCCGGCCTCGAAGAGCGCCTCGACGACCGGTTTGCCGTCGAGGAAGTCGGGGTCGCCCGATCCGAGGATCACGTTGGTGGCGCGCAGCACGGTGTCGAACTCGCTGCGGGGGATGCCCATCATGTCGCAGATGATGAGCAGCGGGAACGGCTGGGAGAAGGCCTGGACGAAGTCGACCTCGCCCGTCTCACACATGTCGTCGATGACCTCGGTGCAGATCGTCTCGACCGAGTCGAGCACGCCCTGGAGTTGGCGGGGCGTGAACGAGCGCGACACGATGCCGCGCTGTCGGGCGTGGCGGGGGTCGTCCATGTTGATGAACGAGCCGAAGAACTCGAGCATCTGCTCGTTCATGTCGGGGATGGAGACCGCTCCCTTGCCCGAGCAGAAGTCCTGGGCCCGGCGGCTGATCTCGACCACCTCGTCGTAGCGGGTGACTGCCCAGAACGACTCGGTGGACTCGGTCATCGGGTTGAAGTAGGTGACCGGTGTGAACGGGCCCCGCTCGCGCAGCTCGGCGAAGTGGACCATGCGGTCCGCGAGCGGCTGCTGCCAGAAGGTCGGGTCGGCGAGCTTCGAGGCTGGTTCGGTCATGCGGGTCGTCCCCCTGGAGCGCGTGGTGCGGGGCTGAACCTAGCCGCCCTATACGCTGTACACCACCCACCCGGCGCGGTCGGTGGGCGGTGGCCGGCGGTCGTGCTCGTGGGACTCAGCTCGACGGGGATCGCGCCAGCACGACGGTGGTCGTCTGCTCGGTGTCGGCCCGGATGAAGGTGACCGTGATCTCGTCACCGGGCTCGTGCGAACCGATGACGGCGGCGAGGTCGGCAGCGCCGTGGACCGTGTCGTCGCCGATGGCGATCACCAGGTCGCCGGTGCGCAGACCGGCCTCGTCGGCCGGAGACCCGTCGACGATGTCGGCCAGGAGTGCGCCGCGGCTGCCGTCGGTGGGGTCGGCGACCTGCACGCCGAGGTGACCCTTGGGCTGGGTCACCGTGCCGGTGCGGAGCTGGTCGATGACTGACGCTGCTTGATCGGCGGCGATGGCGAATCCGATGTTCTCGGCGGCACGCCCGCCGCTGCTGGTGGCCACCGCCGTGTTGATGCCGATGACCTCACCGACTGCGTTCACCAGCGGGCCACCGGAGTTGCCCGACGAGATGGATGCGTCGGTCTGGATCAGACCGGTCATCGTCCCGTTCGGGGTCGACAAGGTGCGGTCGACCGCCGAGACGATGCCCTGGGTGACGGTCGGGCCGCCGCGCAGGGCCAGTGCGTTGCCGATGGCGACCACGCCGTCGCCCACTGCGACCGATGAAGAGTCGCCGAGCTCGGCGGCGGGAAGACCGCTGGCTCCGTCGATCTGGAGGAGGGCGAGATCGCGTTCGGGGTCGGTACCCACGACCCGGGCCTCTCGCGACTGGGGATCGCCCTCGAGGGTGACGCGAACGGTGGTGGCGCCGTCGACCACGTGGGCGTTGGTGAGAACCTCACCGTCGGGCGAGATCACGATTCCGGTCCCGGCGCCGGTACCCGTACCGCCCAACGGTGTTCGGACCTCGCTCTGGATGGTGGCGACCGACGGGCCGACCTGGTCGACGATTCCGGCCACGTCGAGGGGCTCGCCCGAGACCGGCAGGCCTCCGGCGGCGACCGGATCCGAGGCTGCAACGTCGCCCGGACCTTCGTCGGCGGCGAGGGAGGCGCCGGCGACACCACCGACGCCGCCGGCAAGCAGCGCGGTCACCAGCACGGCCAGCGCCAGCCGCCACCGCGAGCGCTCCGACGCTGTGGGGGCAGCGACCGCCTGCTGCGGAGCGGTGAGCACGGGCGGCGGTGGTGGTGGGGGCGGTGGTGGCGGAGCGGTGAGTGTCGGGTTCTCGTCCATGTCGCGCCAGTGTCGGGACCGATCCTTGGAGGATCCTGGGAGCGCGCTGAGGATCGCCGCCGACCTCGTCCCCGCGTGCGGCGGTCAGGCCTCGGGGTCGGTGGGCAGTGCGACGGTGACCGCGAAGCCTGCGCCCGGGGCGGTTCGCACCGACGCCTGGCCGCCGTGGGCCTCGGCCACCGACTGCACGATCGACAGCCCGAGACCGCTGCCGCCCGACCCCTGCTCCCGGGCTCGTGACCGGTCGGCGCGGAAGAAGCGCTCGAAGACCTGCGCGGCGGCGAGGTCGTCCATCCCCGGCCCCGCGTCGCTGACGGTGAGTCGTGCCCACCGATCATCGATGCTCACCTCGACGCCCACCGGCGTCCCCTCGGGGGTGTGCACCCGGGCGTTGGTCAACAGGTTGGCGATCACCTGGCGCAGGGCGTCCTCGTCGCCGGGGACCACCGCCGGCTCCACCGTCACCTCGATCGGCCGGTCCGGGTCGACCGCCCGGGCGTCGTTCACCGCGTCGCCCACCAGCTCGTCGAGCCGCACCGGTTGCCGGTCGAGCGGGCGATGCTCGTCGAGGCGGGCCAGCAGCATCAGGTCTTCGACCAGGGCAGCCATGCGGTTGGCTTCCTGGCCGAGCCGGCGCATGGCCTCGGCCAGCTGCTCGGGGTCGCGCAGCCCCCCGGCCTCCCACAGCTCCGCGTAGCCACGGATCGACGTGAGCGGGGTCCTCAGCTCGTGGGAGGCGTCGGCGGCGAAGCGACGGACCCGCTCCTCGGACCGACGCTGGCGTTCGAAGGCGTCCTCGATCTCGTCGACCATGGTGTTGAACGCCTGGCCCAGCCGTCCGGCTTCGGTACGGTCGTCGGTGCGTTCCACCCGCCGGGTGAGGTCGCCGGCCGCGATCTGGTCGGCGGTGGAGGCTGCCGCGACCAGGGGGCCCACACCGAGGCGCAGCACCCACCAGCCCATGGCCGCGAGGGCGACGAGCACCGTGGCCGACCCTGCGACCTGGATCAGCCGGCCCCGGCCGAGGGCGGCGTCGAGGTCGGCGAGGTTGATGCCGACGACCAGCACCCTCGGCGCCTGGGGCCTGATGCTGACCGCCGCGAGCCGCCACCGGGTGTCACCGTCGGCGCTGCTCACCGTGAACGGGGCGATGGGCGAACCCACCCGGGTGGCCCGGTCGGTGAGCGAGGAGGCGTCGACGGCCGGGGGATCGACGTCGCGAAGTCGGGTGCCCACCGGCACGAGGGCGCCCGCGTCGAGGTCGGCGACGGCGAGGAACAGGTCGGTGATCGGCTCGGTGCGGTCGGACTGGTTGTCCAGCGCCTGTGCCCGGCCGGCGAGGACGGGACGTTCGACGGTCTCGGCGAGCCGGTCGTCGACGCGGCCCATGAGATAGCCCTCGAAGGTGGAGGCGAGGACGAGGTTCGAGGCGACCAGCACCACGACCACCGCCAACACGCCGAGCAGGACCCGACGGCGTAGCGACATCAGTCGACCCGCAGGGAGTAGCCGACCCCTCGCACCGTCTTGATCAGTGGCGGTCCGAGGGAGTCGATCTTCTTGCGCAGGTAGCTGATGTAGGTCTCGACGACGCTGGCGTTGCCGTCGAAGTCGTACTGCCACACGTGGTCGAGGATCTGCGCCTTGGTGAGGACCCGTCCGGCATTGACGAGCAGGAAGCGCAACAGGTTGTACTCGGTCGGAGAGAGCTCGACGACCTGTCCGGCCCGGCGGACGACATGGGCATCGTCGTTCATCTCGAGGTCGGCCAGGGCCAGGATCGACGAGCCGGTGTCCTCGCCCTTGCGACGGAGGATGGCCTCGACCCGGGCTGCCACCTCCTCGACGCTGAAGGGCTTGGTGACGTAGTCGTCGCCGCCGAGAGTGAGCCCCCGCACCTTGTCCGACGTGTCGTCGCGGGCGGTCAGGAACAGCACCGGGACTCGGTCGCCCTCGAATCGCAGCCGGCGCACGACCTCGAACCCGTCGAGGTCGGGGAGCATGACGTCGAGCACGATCAGGTGCGGATCGAGCTCGGCGACGGCGTCGAGGGCCCCCCGGCCGGTGTGGGCGACCCGCACCTCGTAGCCGAAGTGGCTGAGGGTGGCGTCGAGGAGGAAGGTGATGTTCTCCTCGTCGTCGACGACCAGGATGCGGCTTCTGGGCGTATCACCCATGGCGAAGACCTCCTCGGGCACAGGATCGACCCGGTTGCTGGGAGCTTCCTGTGTGTCTCCTGTGAGTATGCCCGAGCAGGCCTCGCCGCTCGACCCAGGGCCGCCCGCGCTCAGCCCACGTGCAGTCTGGTCACCGTCGATGGTGCATGTGGCACATCATCGTGACCAGAGCCGCCGCGGCGGTGGGTCGAGCTCGACTCCCTGCTGTTCGGCCAGCTCGCGAATGGTCATGCCCTCGCGGAGGGCACTGCGGATCTCCTCGACCGAGAGTCCGAGGTGGTCTGCCACCCGCTCGAGCACCGGCCGGTGGGCGAAGCCGGGTCCTGGTCGGTGGCCACGGCGCGGCACGGCGTCGACGAGGGCCTCCTGCACGGCGTCGGCCTGTTGCTGGTCGATGGTGCCATCGGCGACCAGCGGTGCGAGCGTCTCGCCGATCCACGCTCCGACCGGCCGCTCGGTGCTGTCGGCGGCGGGTTCCTCGCCTTCGGCTGCGTCGACCAGTCCGACTGGGCTGAGGACCGATGCCCCAATCGCTCCGGCAAGGACCCCGACCGCCAACGCAGCAGCAGTGATGGCTCGTCTCATGGTGCTCCTTTCCGCTCCCGGCTCTCGGAAGTTCACCACCGCATCGTGAGGCTTCGGCCTTGGAACATCCTGTGAGCCGGCGCAGAGGTTGGCGGTCTCAGGTGGTGACCGCGACGACGTCGCGGAACGCGAAGCCGTCGCGCTCGACGACCTCGCCGGTCTCGACGGGGATCGGCCGGGAGAAGCCGGGGCCGTCCCACACGAAGGTGTGGAACTCACCGTGCTCGCCGCAGGGGTCGGTGCCATCGGGCAGGTCGGCGAGGAGCTCGTGGTCGAAGGGGCGGCCCAGCAGCTCGATGGGCATCTGCGAGCGATCGACGCAGGTGAGCACGGCGCGCAGGCCGGACTCGATCATCTCGTGGGCGAGCTGGTCGGTGGGGCGTCCCCAGATGGGGAAGTGGGGCTCGATCGGCGTCGGTGCCAGGTTGGCTTCGCGGTACCGGCGGACGTCTTCGAGGAAGAGGTCGCCGAACACCATCGTCCCGACGCCGTCGGCGGCCGCAACGGCCATCGCTTCGGCCATCTTCTCCTCGTAGACGCCGTTGGGGCAGGGCGATGGCAGATCCACCTGGTGCAGCGGCAGGCCGAGCCGGTCGGCCTGGGCCTCGAGCAGGGTGCGGCGCACTCCGTGCATCGCGACCCGCTCGGCGTCGCCGTTGAGGGTGGTCAGCAGCCCGACCACCGGGACCCCCGCAGCCCTGGCGGTGTGGAGCGCGAAGGCGGAGTCCTTGCCCGAGCTCCAGCTCATCCAGGCACGTGTCTCGGTGTCGGGTCGGTGCTCGTCGTGTTCGGCCATCGACACAGCATGACCGCGCCGCCGAGCCACCGCCGAGCCGCCGGCGACGTCACCGCTCGTCGCGCTGATCGACCGCCAGACTGGTCGCGTGGCAGCACTCGAGGAACCGTGGCCCGGCTCCGACGCCGAGCTGGTCGCCCTCCAGGGGCGTTTGGTCGAACGGTCACGGCGGGTGGATCGATGGCGGCCGCCGACCGGTCGTGCCATGCGGGTCGGCGGGTGCTTCGTGGCCTTTGCCCGGGGCGAGGCAGGTCCCGGACATCCCGGTGACCGGGCGTGGGCGGCGGCGGTGGTGTTGGAGGTTCCCGCCGAACCCGGACCCGGGCCGCGCCGCGACCCCGACCGGCAGCTGCGGGGGATCCCCGTCGGTGGCGCGCCCCGGCAGGCCCGCGATGTCGAGGCCCAGCACGCGGTGGCGGGCACGGTCCCCGCGTCCTACGCACCAGGGCTGCTGGCCCGCCGTGAGGGGCCGATCCTCGAGGCCGCGGTGCGGCATCTGCCCCGGCTCCCCGAGGTGCTGCTGGTCGACGCCACCGGGCTCGACCACCCTCGTCGTGCCGGCTTGGCGCTGCACCTCGGTTCGGTGCTGGAGGTGCCCACGGTCGGAGTCACCCACCGGGGGTTGGTCGACCGGTCCGACCCGCCCGATCTCGCCGAGCGGGGTGCGTGGATGCCGGTGGAGCAGGACGGTGTGGCCGTCGGGGCGTGGCTGTGCGTGCGGTCGGGGGTACGGCCGGTGCTGGTCCACGCGGCATGGCGGACCGGGGTCGAGGACGCGGTCGAAGTGGTGCTGCGGGCCTCGGTCGAGGATGCCCGGACGCCGGTGCCGCTGCAGGAGGCCCGACGGGTCGCCCGCGAGGCGCGCCACCTGGCCACCGCCGATGGTCGATGAGCGCGAGGCGGCCTCAGGATCGGGCCGGTGGTAGCGGTCGGAGCTGGTGGGCGGGGGTGAAGAGCCGCCGGGCGATCCCGATGGCGATGGTCGAGGCGCTGACGGTGGTCGAGCCGAGCACCAGGTACATCACCGCGATCTGCACCCGGATGGCGTCGAGCGGTTCGACCCCGGCCAGCAGCAGTCCGACCATGGCGCCGGGTAGGAAGATGATGCCGACGGCGCGGGTCGTCTCGATCTGGGGGATGAGCGCGGTGCGGATCGCCAGACGCAGGTGCGGCGCCACCGCCCGGTCGGCGGGATGGCCGAGGGCGAGTCGGGCTTCGATCTCGAGGCGCTTGTCGCGCAGCTCCTCGACGATCCGGCGGGCGGCGAGCACGGTGGCGTTCATCGAGTTGCCGATCATCAGCCCGGCGAGGGGGACGATGGTGCGACCCTCGACGGGGAAGACACCGAATCCGAACAGGACCCCGAGGGTGACACCTGAGGCGAGGGCGAAGGCGACGACGGCGAGCCAGCCGGCGCCAGGGACCTCTGGTGCCCGTCGGTGCACGGTCCAGCCGGCGAAGGCGATCATGACGACCACCCAGGCCCACGACAGCACGAGGGGCTGGTCGGGTGCGATGAGCACCGCCAGCACCAGCCCCATGATGGCGAGCTGGCCGAGGGCCCGGGCCGAGGCGACGATGAGCGGGACGGTGAGGCCGAGCCGCCGCCAGATCGACACCGCGACCGCGACGGCGACGAGCACGGCGGCGAGGGCGACGCCGAGGTTGGAGATGTCGCCGTTCACGAGGTGTCGCCCGGGTTCGTGTCGAGTGTGCCGTTGCGCAGCGACAGCCGGTGGTCGGCGAGCCGGCGGAGCTGGGCGTCGTCGTGGGTGATCCAGAGGATCGGCACACCGCCGTCGGCGAGCTCGCGGGCGAGGTGCTCGATCCGGCGGGTGGTGGTGTGATCGACCGCGGAGGTGGGTTCGTCGGCGACCAGCACCTCGGGGTCGAGCAGCAGGGCCCGCACGACACAGACCCGTTGGGCCTCACCGCCCGAGAGGCTGGCGGCGTCCTGGTCGAGGACGGTGCCGGGGTCGAGGTCGACCCGGTCGAGCAGCTCCCGCCAGCGGTCGCGGTCGTCGACGTCGGTGGCGGCGAGGTTGTCGGCGACGGTCCCGGGGAAGGTGGTGGCGCGCTGGAAGACGAACCCGACCCGGCGCCGAAGGTCGAGGACGTCGAGGTCGGGCATGGGCACACCCCGGAACCGGACCTGTCCGGCGGTGGGGTCGATGAGACGGTTGCAGAGGCGGGCGAGGGTGGACTTGCCCGAACCCGACGGTCCGGTGACGACGGTGATGCCCGTCCCGGGGATCTCGGTGTCGATGCCGGTGAGGACGGTGCGGTCACCGATCACCACCTCGACGCCCTCGAAGGCGAAGGTGGGCTGGGCGGTCACGCGGCCACGCTAGCGAGGCGGTCGTGGCCCGGGATCGACGGTGCCTCGAGGCTCGATCACGCGGTCCGGTGCGCGTGCAGGATCGCCCCGGCCGACCGTTCGATGTCGGAGGCCGTCGTCGCCCAGTTGGCAACCGACACCCGCATGACCTCCTGGCCGTTCCAGGTCGCTCCTCCGGCCCAGCAGGTGCCTTCGCGCTGGGTCGAGGCGATGACCGCCTTGGTGCGCTCGTCGTCGTCGAAGCGGAGCACGACCTGGTTGAACACGACGTCGTTGAGCACCTCGATCCCCTCCTCCTGTGACACCAGGTCGGCGAAGAGACGGGCGTTGGTGCAGCAGCGGTCGATGAGCTCGCCGACACCCCTGCGGCCCAGCGACCTCAGCGCGGCGTAGGTCGAGATCCCCCGGGCTCGCCGCGACGCGTCGAGCACCCAGCTCATCCCGTCGCGTGGCTGGTCCTCGCCGTCGAGCACGTAGTACGAGGCCGTGCTCGAACAGGTTGCCCGGTGTGACTCGGGATGCGCGGTGATCGCGTACCCGCAGTCGTAGGGGACGTTGAGCATCTTGTGGCCGTCGACGGCCCACGAGTCGGCGCCGTCCATCCCCGCCGTGAGGTGCTGGTACGGGGGCGAGGCGGCCGCCCACCCGCCGAAGGCTCCGTCCACGTGCACCCAGGCCCCCAGCTCGCGGGCGATGGGCACGATCTCCTCGATGGGGTCGAACGCCCCGGTCACCACGTTGCCGGCCTGAACGCAGATGATCGCCGGCCCGTCGATCGCCCCGGCTGAGCGGGCCAGCTCATCGGGGTGCATCCGCCCCTGGTCGTCGGCCTCGACCACGATGGTGGGTGCACCGAACCCGTTGACCCGCAGGGCCTGGTCGATGGTCGCATGGCGCTGACGGCCGACGACGACGGTGACCTCGGGGGCGTTGCGCAACCCCTGTTGTTCGACGTCCCACCCGCGCGCGGCCAGGACGTGGTGGCGGGCGACCGCCAGGCAGGTGGTGTTGGCCGACTGCCCGCCGGTGACGAACCCGATCGCCGAGGTCGCCGGCAGCCCGAGCAGTTCGATGATCCATCGCCCCGCCACCTCTTCGGCCACCGACGCCAGCGGGCTCATCACCGCCATCGCCGCGTTCTGGTCCCAGGCGACGGTCAACAGCTCGGCGCCGAGCGCCGCGGGGAGCGTGCCCCCGATCACGAACCCGAAGTTGCGAGGCCCAGCCGACGCCGTGGTCGCCACCTCGCCCAGCGCCCCCAGCTCGCGGACCACGTCGTGGGCGGCGTCGCCCACCTCGGCCAGGGGTCCATCGAGGCGGTCGCGCACCTGGGCCACGGTGAGCTCGGCGGGGACTCGACGCTGGTCGAGGCCGGCGAGGTAGGCGGCCGAGGAGTCGGCGACGGTGTGCAACAGGTCGGTGACATCGGTGGGGCTCATGCGGGGCAGCCTCCCAGGATCGGCACTCGATGAGAAGTGCAATCCGAACGATGCGGAGCAACAGCTACGGTGCGGGGATGCCTCAGTCGATCGACGATGTCCACCGCCCCAGCGATCGTGCGGGTGTGGTCCGATGAGCAGCGACTTCGACGAGCGGGCCGCCACCTGGGACGACGATCCGGCCAAGGTCGAGCGGGCGCGGGTCGTGGCCGACGCCATCCGGGCGGCGGTGCCTCTTGATCCTTCGATGCGGCTGCTCGAGTACGGGGCCGGCACCGGTCTGGTGACCGAGGCCCTGCAGGACTCGGTGGGGCCGGTGACCCTCGCCGACACCTCGGCGGGGATGCGCGAGCAGATGGAGAGGAAGGTCGAGGCCGGTCTGCTTCCCGACGCCCGGGTGGTCGAGCTCGACCTGTCGGGGGGTGCGCCGGCCGGCGAGCGCTTCGACCTCATCGTCACGGTGATGGTGCTGCACCACATCACCCCCCTCGAGCCGGTGCTCGAGGCCTTCGCCACCCTGCTCGCCGACGGTGGCCACCTGTGCGTGGTCGACCTCGAGGAGGAGGACGGTTCGTTCCACGGCGAGGGGTTCCACGGCCACCACGGCTTCGATCCGGCCGAGCTGGCCGCATGGCTCGAGCAGGCGGGCTTCTCGAGGGTGAGCGTGACCCGGTGCCACGAGATCGAACGGGGCGACGGGACCTATCCTTTGATCCTGGCCACGGCCGGTATCTGACCGTTTCGGTCGTGCGGGGGTGTGGAGGAGCCCGGGGTTAGAGCGGCCCGGGTCAGGAGCGGACCGACTTCACTGCCTCGCGGACGGTCTCGGCGACCGTGGAGGCGGGTGCGCCGGGGCCGAGCACCGCGGCCACGCCGGCGTGGTGCAGGGTTGGGATGTCTTGGTCGGGGACGATGCCGCCGACGATGACGGGGATGTCGTGGCCTGCTGCGCGGAGGGTGTCGACCATTCGGGGGGCGAGGGTGAGGTGGCTGGCGTTGTGCAGGGAGAGCCCGACCGCGTCGGCGTCTTCTTGGAGGGCGGCGGAGGCGACCATGTCGGTGGTCTGGCGCAGTCCGAGGTAGATGACCTCGAACCCGGCGTCGCGGAGGATTCGTGCCACGACCCGCAGTCCCCGGTCGTGACCGTCGAGGCCGAGCTTGGCCAAGACGATGCGGATCTGGGGTTCGTGGTCGGTGCCCATCAGATGGTGGTGGTCTCGGTGTAGGTGCCGAACACCGACTCGAGTGCGGTGACGATCTCTTCTTCGGTGGCGTAGACCGCGACGGCGTCGATGAAGCTGGGCATGAGGTTGACGGTGGGGTCGGCGGCGTCGGTGCGGACCTGTTCGAGACAGGCGCGCACCGCGTCGTCGTCGCGGTCGGCTTTGACCGCGGCGAGGCGTTTGAGCTGGATCGTCTCCACCGAGGGGTCGATGCGCAGGATCTGCTGGTCGCGGTCGTCGTTGCCGTCGGTGAAGTCGTTGATCCCGACGATGATCCGCTCGCCGGAGTTGACCTCGCGTTCGAAGCGGTACGACGCGTCGGCGATCTCGCCGGTGAAGTACCCGTTGTCGATGCCCTCGTAGACGCCTTCGAGGATCGAGCCGTGACCGAGCTGGTCGAGGTGGGCGAAGACCGCTTCGGCCTGTCGTTCCATCTCGTCGGTCATCCACTCGACGAACGGGGCGCCGCCGAGCGGGTCGGCGACGTTGGTGACCCCGGTCTCGTGGGCCACGATCTGTTGGGTTCGCAGCGCGATGCGGGCCGCGTCCTCGGTGGGTAGCGACAACGCTTCGTCGTAGCTGTCGGTGTGCAGCGACTGGGTGCCCCCGAGGGCGGCGGACAGCGCCTGGGTCGCCACCCGGGCGATGTTGTTGCGGGGTTGTTGGGCAGTGAGCGACACCCCGGCGGTCTGGGTGTGGAACCGCAACATGTGGGACCTGGGATCGGTGGCGCCGTAGCGGTCGCGCAACCACCGGGCCCAGATCCGGCGGGCGGCACGGAACTTGCCGATCTCTTCGAAGAAGTCAGAGTGGGCGTTGAAGAAGAAGCTCAGCCGCGGAGCGAAGTCGTCGACGTCGAGACCGGCAGCGATCGCCGCTTCGACGTAGGCGAACCCGTTGGCCAGGGTGAACGCCAGTTCCTGGGCGGCGGTCGATCCCGCTTCGCGGATGTGGTAGCCCGACACCGACACCGGGTGCCAGCGCGGCATCTCCGCCGCGGTGAACCTCATCAGGTCGGTGACCAGCCGCACCGAGGGGCGCGGCGGGAAGATGTACTCCTTCTGGGCTTGGTACTCCTTGAAGATGTCGTTTTGGAGGGTGCCCGACAGCGCCGCCCGGTCGACACCGTTCTTCTCGGCCACGGCGATGTAGGCGGCCATGACGATGGGTGCCGGACCGTTGATCGTCATCGACGTCGAGACCCCCGACAGGTCGATCCCCGAGAAGAGATCTTCCATGTCGGCCATGGTGTCCACCGCGACCCCGGCACGACCGACCTCACCGAGAGCCCACTCGCTGTCGGAATCACGCCCCATCAGCGTCGGCATGTCGAACGCGGTCGATAGCCCCGTGCCGCCGGCCTCGAGAAGCTGTTTGAACCGCTCGTTGGTGTCCTCGGCGGTGCCGAATCCGGCGAACATCCGCATGGTCCAGAGCCGGGACCGGTACATCGAGGCGTGGATGCCGCGGGTGTAGGGGAACTGCCCCGGATAGGGACCGTCGCCATAGACCGGCTCGACCGGGACCCCCGACCGCGTGGTGAACGAGACGCCATCGCGCAGTCGCGCCGCCCGGTACTGCTCCTCCCAGAGCGCGCGGTCGGGATCGTCGCTTCGGTCGGTAGCGGTGGGGTCCGGTCCGGAATCGGTCGTCATGGTCGTCCCTGCATGCTGCGTGGCGGGCGGGCTGGGAGGCACTGCGTGAGCCTCCAACCACTGTGGCCCATTCTCCTACATCGTGGTGGTCCACCCGCCGGAGAAGGGGATCACCTGGCCGACGATGAAGTCGCTGCGGTCCGAGGCGAGGAACAGGGCCAGCTCGGCGGACTCCCAGCTCTCGGCCAATCGGCCGGCGGGCACGGCCCCCTCCATGCGTGCGACCAGGTCGGCGTCGGCGAGCATCTCCTCGGAGTAGTACACGTTGTTCTTCACGTAGTTCTGCGCCACGGCGTTGACCTGCACGCCGTGGCGGGCCACCTCGAGGCCGACGCTGCGCACGAAGGCGTTCTGGGCGCCACGGGCCGCGGTGTAGGCACTCGCCCCCGGGATCCCGCGCAATGGTGCGGCGCTGGTGATGGCGACGATCTTGCCCGACCCGCGCTCGATCATGGGCGGGAGCGCGGCTCGGACAAGGCGCATGAGGGGATGGACGAGCTGGTCGAACAGGGCGCTCCAGTCGTCGTCGGCGATGTCGGAGGCTGGTGACGGTCGCGGTGGGGTCGCGAGGTTGGCGACCAGGACATCGATGTCTCCTGCCGAGCGCACCGTCTCGGCGGCAGCGGCAGGAGGGGTGAGGTCGCTGGCGTCGGCGGTGACGTGGGCTCCCTCCTGTTCGAACAGCTCGACGATGGCCGGACCCATGTAGGTGTCGGCGGAGGTGACGAGCGCGCGTGTCCCGGCGAGGCGATCGGTCATCGCGCCATGCTGCCACCTGTCCTGTGGGCTCGCCGGGGGAGCGGCGAGGTCACAGCTCCCAGGTGAGCCTCGCCACCGGGTCGGACCGGTAGGAGCAGTACGTGCCGGTGCGGACCCGCTGTTCGAGGTGGGCGGCGGCATCGGGGTGGTGCTCGGCCAGCTGTCTCAGCGAGTACCGGATCGTGCGCGCCACGCTGGTGCGAGCGCGCTCGGCGTCGCCCCCGACAGTCCGGGCCCGACCGCCGAGCCCGACGGCGGCGGCCAGCTCGGCGACGAGGAACTCCCGGTCGCGTTCGGCGAGCGCGATCCGGCCGGTGTCGTTGAGGCGCCGCGCCTCGTCGATGTCCTCGTCGACCTCGGCGAGCCGTCGGCGGTAGGCCTCCCTCGCCTCGTCGTCGATCACGGGGAGCCCCGCGCCGGTGCTCGGTCGCAGGTCGTCGTCATCGGACGGCTGGTGGGCGGTCGAGTTGCCCTGCTCGGCCGCGACCAGGTCGAGGACGTGGAACTCGCGGTCGGGCTCGGCGAGCATCCGCGCCAGATACCGGAACCCCTTGAGATCGCGAACGAGGGTGGTCCGACCGGCGAAGGCGACGGTTCGCATGTCGCCGTCGAGCCGGAACGTCGCCACGGCTGCATCGGCGTCGCCCGTCTGGGCTGGGGACCGTTCGGCGGTGAGCAGGTCGTCGAGTCGGTCGACGCGCCTGGCTGCACCGAACGCCTCGAACGCCGCCCTGGCGGTGCGTCGGTGCATGGTGGCCGACTCGAGGTTTCCCGACCGCTGGCACGCGTCGGCCAACACGGTGCGCGCCACGGCGGCGTCGAACGGCGCTCCGAGCTCGGTCCACATCGCGACCGCCTCCGATGCCCGGTGGACCGCGTCGTCGAGGTCGTTGTCGGCGAGCGCGGCCCGGGCCCCGGCCAGCGAGGCCGACGCCGCCAAGCCGCGGCTGGAGTACGAGTCGGCGGTCCGCTGGAGGGCGGCGGCCGCCTGGCGCGCGGTGTCGACGTCGCCGGCCGCGGCCGCGATCTCGACCTGGGCGTCGAGGAGCGGTGCCAACTGCAGATCGCCGAAGGGGGGTCGCTCCTTCCACGGGATGTCGACCGGATGGGCGATCGCTTCGGCGATGAGCGCCGATGCGGTCGTGACCTCACCCTGTTCGAGGCGGAGCAGGGCCAGGCCGGGCTGTGGTGACCATGCCCGGTCGTGGGCGGCCAGGAACGCCTCCTCGGCGCCGTCGAGGTCGCCCTTGCGCAGCCGGATGTTGCCGAGCTCGACGAGTGGCCAGCCGTACTCCCGCCGCATCCACGGGCGCAGCTCCTCGCAGGCGCCGAGCGCCTCGGCCTCGGCGGCGTCGCACGGTCCCGACATGCGGAGCAGCTCGGCTCGATGCACCCGGCACCGGCCGTTGATCCCGCCGAAGGCGACACCGTGGCGCCAGCGCTCCATCACGTCGGTCCACTCGGTGGCCCGGTCGAGCAGGGCGAGCCCCTGAGCGGCACAGATCAGCTCGCAGTACATCATCCCGGTCGTGAGCGCATCGACCTCACCCGACATCAGGTGGGCGCAGACCTCGTCGAGCAGCTCGAGGCCCTCGTCGACCTGGTGGTTGAAGATCCGGACGCGGGCCATCGCGACCCGACCGATCACCACCGCGGGCACGACACCCAAGCGCTCGCCGAGCTCGATCGCGAGGGCCGCCTGTTCCTCGGCTGCTGCCATGTCGCCGCACATGAACCGCTCGTAGGTCCTCGTCATGGCGATGAACGCGTGCGCCGTCACCTCGTCGTGGCCTTCGACGAGACGCTCGGCGCGACGGAGCCAGCCGCGCACCGGCGCCATGAGGCCGGTGTCCATCATCAGGTACATGGCGAGCATTGCCGCAGCGCGAGCCGCCTCGGCGCGGTCGCCGGCCGCCTCGTGGAGGCCGTGCAACTCCTCCCATGCCCGGATGCAGGCGTCGAAGTCGCCTGCTCCGTATGCGGCCGTGGCTCGCAGCTCGATGGCCTCCGGTGATGCGGCTGCGTCACCGCCGGCGTCGAGCAGGCGCAACGCGTCGAGCCACTCGCCTCGGTCGACGGCGGCTCGGGCGTCGGCGACCGGGCCCGTCCCGTTCACCTGGCGGGCCGGAGCGACTGGGCGCCGCTCCGCAGACGGTTCCGGACTCGACGTGGGGCCATTGTCGCATTGTGACACGCGTTGTCGCGCCTTCCTCCTGACAGCAGACGAGGAGAAGGAGGGGGCTCATGGAGCCGACCGCTCAACTGGAGGAGATCCTGCCAAGGGTCATCAGGACCGTCGAAGGGATTCGTCCCGACCAGCTCGGTGACCCCACACCCTGCACCGAGTTCACGGTGAGCGGGGTGATCGACCACATGGTCGTGCTCGGTAGCCAGTTCGCCTACATGTTCCGGGGTGAGGAGCCTCCGGCGATCGACGCTCCAGCAGCCACGACCGAGGTGCCGGTCGCCGAGTTCCGCAAGGCGATGGACGACCTGTTCGATGCCGTGAAGAGTCCTGGCGCCATGGACCGCACGATCAGCGCACCGGTCGGCGAGATGCCCGGGGAGACCTTTGCCCGCCTCGTGGCCTTCGACGGCCTCGTGCACGGCTGGGATCTGGCCAGGGCCACGGGCCAGGACTACGACCCGCCGACCGAGGTGGTCGATGCGGTTGCTTCGTTTGCCGGGGGCGCCATCACCCCCGAACTGCGGGAGAACGGCATGTTCGCCAATCCGACCACGGCGCCATCTGGGGCCACACCGCTCGAGCGTCTCGTGGCCTTCAGCGGTCGCACGCTCTGACTCGAGCCCACCACGTAGATCAACGACAACAGGAGGAACACTTCCATGCACCTGTCCAAGAACGACATCCCGGTCCGGGTCGACGCCCCCGGGGCCATCGCCCGTCAGCTCCCCGACTTCGGGACTGCGTCGGGTGCCATCGGCGCCGAGTACTTCACCATGGCGACCGGCACCGACCTGGCACCCCTCTTGCAGGGGCTCGACGGCGATCTGTGCCAGTCACCCCACTGGGGCTATGTCATCACCGGCGACGTGGTGATCACCTACACCGATGGCACCGAGGAGCACGCCGTGGGCGGCGAGGTGTTCCACTGGCCCGCTGGTCACACGGTTCGTGTCGAGGAGGACGCCGAGATCATCCTCTTCAGCCCCCAGGACCTGCACCGCCCGGTGATCGACCACATCGGCGCCCAGGTGGCAAACGCCTGAGCGTGCGGTGGTTCGCGCTGCATCGACTCGTGGTCGATGCAGCGCGAACCCTGCGACGCGGGGTGCCGACCTCCGTCGCAGGGCGTGGACCCAGGTGATGGCAGGGCTCGGCGTTCTTGTCAACCTTCGGTGGGATGGTCGGCGAGGCCCGTGCGCAGTTCGGTTCTCCAGGCTGGGGCAGGAGGTCCATGAGCGTCGTTGCTCCGTCTGGTCCGGTGGCTTCGGAGAGGACTTGGAAGAGCTGATGGCGGGCGGGTTGTGTGGTAGCCACGGTTCTGGACTCCCGACAGAGGATGGACGAGTGGGAGCATCGGCTCCGACGGGGCCGCAGTCTCGACGATCTCCGCACGCAACTCGAGGCGCTGATCGAGCGCAGGGAGAGATCATGTCCTACACAGTTCAGGTCGACGAGGTGGCTCCGCAGCTGGTTGCCGCTGTCAGGGTCCGCACCGGCATCGGTCGCATCGGTGACGACATCGGCGCAGGGTTCGGCCGGTTGATGCAGACGCTCGCCAGCGAGGGCGTCGAGCCTGCCGGGTCGCCGTTCATCGTCTACCACGACGTCATCGGCGGCGACGCTGACGGCGACATCGAGCTGTGCATCCCGATCACTCGGAAGGTCGACGGCGACGAAGAGGTCTCCAGCCGCGAGATCGGTGGCGGGACGGTGGCGGCGACGGTGCACCAGGGCTCCTACGAGGAGGTCGGATCCGCCCACCACGCGCTGAACGCCTGGATCGCCGAGCACGGCCGTGGAGCTGCCGGCCCACCGCGGGAGATCTACCTCAACGATCCCCGGACTGTGGTCCCCGATGAGCTGATGACCCGGGTCGAGTTCCCGGTGCGAGCCGTGGCGGCGCCGGCGGACGCGGGCTGACTCACTGGTCGGGCTCGCACACGCGGAAGGTGATGCCTGCGATAGGACGAAACCTGTGTGTCAGTGAGATCCTGCAGGCGACGTTCCGCCAGCACACGACGAGGAGCAGGTGATGCACTCCCTTCGCACCCCCGACGAGGCCTTCGAGGGCCTCCCCGACTTTCCCTTCGCCCCGCACTACGTCGAGGTGGACGACGGCGACGGTGGCACGCTTCGGGTCCATCACCTCGACGAGGGCCCAGCCGACGCCGCCCCGGTGCTGCTCATGCACGGCGAGCCATCGTGGTGCTTCCTCTATCGCCACATGATCCCCACCCTGGTCGAGGCCGGCCACCGGGTGGTCGTCCCCGACCTCGTGGGCTTCGGCCGCAGCGACAAGCCCACCGAGCAGTCCGACCACTCCTATGCCCGCCACGTCGAGTGGATGCGCCAGGCCCTGTTCGACCGGCTCGACCTGCGCGATATCAGCTTCTTCGGACAGGACTGGGGTGGTCTGATCGGCCTCCGGCTCGTGGCCGCCGACCCGGACCGCTTCGCCCGCGTCGCCATCGGGAACACCGGCCTGCCCACCGGGCACGGACCGGCAAGCGAGGCCTTCCTGGCCTGGCAGCGCTTCTCCCAGGAGACCGAGCACTTCCCGGTGGGCGGGATCGTCAACGGTGGGTGCACCACCGACCTGTCCGCCGAGGTGATCGCGGCCTACGACGCACCGTTCCCCGACGACACCTACAAGGCGGGCGCCCGGATCATGCCGGCCCTCGTCCCCTCGTCACCCGACGATCCGGCCACGCCCGACCAGGAGGAGGCCTGGCGAGTGCTCGAGCGGTTCGAGAAGCCGTTCCTGTGCTGCTTCAGCGACTCGGACCCGATCACCAAGGGCGGCGACGCGCCGTTCCGCGCCAAGGTCCCCGGCGCCGAGGGCCAGCCCCACACCACCATCGAGGGCGCGGGCCACTTCCTCCAGGAGGACAGCGGGCAGCAGTTGGCGCAGGTGCTGGTCGACTACATCGCCTCGACGTCATGAGCGAGGCGCCGCCCGATCCCCGGCCCGGCGTCCTGCGCACGCCCGAGGCGCGCTTCGCCGACATCGCCGACTACCCGTGGGAACCCCACTACCTCGAGGTCGAGCCAGGCCTCCGCATGGCCTACGTCGATGCCGGCCCCGCCGACGCCACCGAGACGGTGCTGCTGCTCCACGGCGAGCCCACGTGGGGCTACCTCTACCGGAAGATGATCCCGCCGCTGGTCGAGGCCGGCCACCGCGTGATCGTCCCCGACCTCATCGGCTTCGGTCGCTCCGACAAGCCCACCGATCCCGAGGCCTACACCTACACCAGCCACACGCGCTGGGTGCGAGCGCTGCTCGACGCGCTCGATCTCGGCGGCATCACGTTCTTCGGCCAGGACTGGGGTGGCCTGATCGGCGGCCGGGTCGTGGGCCAGGACCCCGACCGGTTCGCCCGGCTGGTGTTCTCCAACACGGGCATGCCCCGGTCGGGCCCGGGACTGCCCGGCATCGCGCCCCAGGAGCGCTTACCGCCCGAGATGCTGGAGGCGCTGCTCGGCATTGCCTGGCGCGACACCGTCGACGACGAGGACCGCATCGATCCCGACGCCGTGCACGCCCTCGTCGACCAGGGCGGCGTCCTCTACTTCCTGGCGTGGCGGGTCTACGCCCAGGAGGTGGCCGAGCTGTGGCCGTCAAAGGTCGTGCCGGGCTGGTGCCTCAGCGACCTGTCCGACGACGTCCTCGCTGCCTACGACGCCCCGTTTCCCACCCAGGACTTCGTGGTGGGCGCCCGTCGCTTCCCACTGCTCGTGCCGGTCACCGAGGACGACCCCGAGCGCCTCGTGAACGACGAGGTGTGGCAGGTGCTCGAGGCGTTCGACCGACCCGTGCTCACCATCTGGGGCGACCACTGCCCGCACACGTACCTGACGATGGGCGAGGACCTGCGGGCCAACATCCCCGGCGCCCAGCGTCCCGGCATCGACCACCGCGTCTATGAGGCCAGCCACTTCATCCAGGAGGACCGAGGCGAGGAGGTGGCTGCCGACATCGTGGCGCTCATCGACCAGCACCCGACGTAGCGCCGGGCCTCGTCACCTCGTCCGGTGGTCGGTGAGCGAGACGACGTCGGGCCGGGCGTAGTGGCCCACCGGATCGAACCTCCGCCGTGCCGAGGCGATGTCGCTCAGGTCGAGCGAGGCGGTGACGACGCCGCGCTCGCCGATCAGTGGTCCGGCTATGACCTCCCCGCCGGGGGCGACGATCGTGCTGTTCCCCTTGGACAACCAGTCGTCGTCACCCCCGTACATCTCGTCTGCGCCGGCGAGTTCACGAGGCATGTCGCTGCCCCGGATGCAGGCGCTCACGCCGACGACGAACACGCCGCCCTCCTTGGCGATGTGGCGCAGGGTCGGGATCCACTCGTCGCTGTTGTCCCAGGTGGGCGAGAGCAGCAGGTCGATGCCCTGCTCGTACATCGCGGTGCGGGCGAGCGGCATGTAGTTCTCCCAGCAGATGAGCGAGCCGACCCGTACCCCGTCCATGTCGACGACGGTGAGCAGATCGCCCTGGCCCTGTGCCCACACGAGACGTTCGGCGCCGGTGGGGACGAGCTTGCGGTGGCGGCCGGCGAGGTGGCCGTCGCGGTCGATGTAGGCGACGGTGTTGTACAAGGTGCCGGATCGCACCCGCTCGGTGACACCGAGCGCGACCCAGACTCCTGCGTCGTTCGCCGCGGCCCGCACGTCGTCGAGGTCGTTGCCGTCGAGGTCAACTGCTTGGCTGGCGAACCGGTCGTACCACTCACGGTCGCTCCAGGGGCTCGTGCGCCAGGCCCAGTCCGGGTAGCAGGGGGCGAACGACTCGGGGAACACGACCAGATCTGCTCCGCCGGCCGCGGCCGTGGCGAGCTGGTCGATGACCACGGCGAGGGTCGCTTGCCGGTCGAGGACGACCGGTGTCGCTTGCACCGCGGCCACCGTGAACGAGGACGGGCGGTCGATGCCCGGTGTGGATTCCCGCTCCGGTGTGCCGGTGCTCGCCATGCTGGCTCCTCTGCTGCACATCGGGAGTGGGGTGGTTCAATCTAGACCAGCCTCGGGCCTTCGACCGGCCGCGATCCCGAGGTGGTGGTGAAGCGGGCCACGATTGCAGCGACGAGATCGTCGGTGATGGGCTGGCCCGCGAGCAGGCGCTTGAAGAAAAGCGGTCCGGCGAGAATGGCGACGGCGGCCTCGATGTCGGCGACCCCTGAGAGCTCGTCCCGCGCCACGCCGGCTTCGATGGCACGGCGGAGCCCAGCAGTGCCCTCGGCCATCAGTTGCTGTTTCAGGTCTGCCAGCTCGGGGTCCCACTCGGCGCGGCTCACGAGGGCTGCCACCTGGGGGACGAAGGGTGAGTTGTTGAGGATGGCCTGCAGCCGGGTGAGTTCGGCGGTGAGGTCGGCGGCGAGGTCGCCGTGTTCGGTGTGGGTTCGCGTGGCGGCGGTGCCGGTGAGAGCGTCGACCAGGAGCTTGGTGCGGTCCGGCCAGTGCCGGTACACGGTTGCCCGGCCCACGCCTGCGGCTTCGGCCACCTGTTGGTGGGTCACCGCCTCGAGGCCGGCGCTGCGCACCAGGTCGCGCACCGCGTCGAGCACTGCCTCGCGGGTCCGCGCCACTCGTGGGTCGAGGTCGTCGGTGGAGTTGCCCATGCGGTCGAGCCTAGCAAGTTGTGAAACGATCTGTCTCAGAGTAGGTTGTGAGTCATCGTGTCTCAGAGAAAGGGACGTGACGATGGGTCGATGGCTCTACCGAATGGGAACTGGGGCGGTGGCGAACCGCCGCCGTGTGGTGGGGGTGTGGCTGCTCGCCGTGCTCGCGCTGGTGGTGGTGGCCAGAACGGCTGGGGGTGAGTTCAGCGAGGAGTTCGGCATCCCCGGCACCGGCAGCTACGAGACCCAGCAGGTGCTGGAGGAGCGGTTCCCCGAGCAGTCGGGCGGCTCGGCCCGAGTCGTCCTACATGCTCCGGACGGGCGACTCGACGACCCCGACTCCCGGGCCGCCGTCGAGGTCACCCTCGACGCCGTGCGCGAGCTGCGCGAGGTCGCCATCGTCGGAGACCCGGTCGCCGGCGTGGGGGGAGCGCTGTCGGCCGATGGGACCATCGGCTACGCCGACGTGCGCTACGAGCGCTCGATCGGCGATCTCGGCAGCGACACCCTGGCCGAGCTCGACTCGGCCGTGGAGGTCGGGCGGGACCTGGGCATCGAGGTCGAGCTGAGTGGCGAGTTGCCCGCGTACTACCAGTCCCCCGAGCTCGGCGGGAAGGAGCTGGTCTTCAAGGTCGGGGCGGCCTTGTTGATCATGTTGGTCGCGTTCGGGTCGGTGCTGGCGATGGGCCTGCCCCTGGGGCTGGCCTTGCTCGGGTTGGCGTCGGGTGCAGCGCTCATCCAGCTGCTGGCACTCGTCGTCGACGTCCCCTCGAGCAGCCTGCTGCTCGGCGTGATGCTCGGACTCGGCGTCGGGATCGACTACGCGCTCTTCATCGTCACCCGTCACCGCCAGCACCTGACCGACGGCATCGACGTGGCCGAGTCGGTCGGGCGGGCGATGGCCACCGCGGGCCAGGCGGTCGTGTTCGCCGGTGTCACCGTCATCATCGCCATCGGCGGGCTGACCGTCGCAGGGATTCCCGCCGCCACGATCATGGGGGCCAGCGCCGCGCTGGTCGTCGCGGTCATGGTGGTGGCGGCCATCACCCTCCTCCCGGCGCTGCTCGGCTTCGCCGGTGAGGGCATCGACCGGTGGCGGGTGCCGGGCATGGAGGCCCGCACCGAGTCGGATCCCGACAACCTCTGGGCCCGTTGGGCCCGCCAGGTGGCGGGCCGGCCGTGGCGCTACCTCATCGCCAGCGTGATCGTCCTGCTGCTGGCGGCCGTGCCGATCCTCGACATGCGCCTGGCGATGCCCGACGCGAGCACCGCGGCCGAGGACTCCACGCGCCGCGCCGCGCACGAGCTGCTCGTCGAGGGATTCGGTGCGGGGTTCTCCGGTCCCCTCGTGCTCGCCGTCGAGCTGCCCTCGGACGGTGACGACACGGTCCTGACCACCCTTCGGGGTGCGATCGCATCCGATCCTGCCGTCGCCCAGGTCAGCCCGGCGATCCTCAACGCCGCGGGCGACGCGGCGGTGTTGCAGGTCACCCCCCGCGACGCGCCCCAGGACGAGTCCACCCAGGACCTCGTGCACCGATTGCGCGACGACGTGGTCCCCTCGGTCGTCGCCGGGACCGACGGCAACGTCTACATCGGCGGGACGACCGCCCAGCACATCGACCTCACCGACCGGGCGGCCGAGCGCCTGCCGTGGTTCATGGCCACCATCATCGGACTGTCCCTGGTGCTGCTCGCCATCGTGTTCCGCTCGGTGTGGGTCCCGGTCAAGGCGGCGGCGATGAACCTGCTGTCGATCGGCGCCGGCTACGGCGCGGTCGTCGCCGTCTTCCAGTGGGGGTGGGGCGCGAGCCTGCTCGGCCTCGACGGGGCGATGCCGGTCGTGTCGATGGTGCCGATGATCATGTTCGCCGTGCTGTTCGGCCTCTCGATGGACTACGAGGTCTTCCTGTTGTCCCGCACCAGGGAGGAGTACCTGCGAACCGGCGACAACACCGCCAGCGTGGTCGCCGGGATCTCCAGCACCGCCCGGGTCATCACCTCGGCCGCGTTGATCATGATCGTGGTGTTCGTGGGCTTCGCCATGGGGGACAACCTCATCGTCCAACAGATCGGTCTCGGTCTCGCGGCGGCAGTGCTGATCGACGCGACCATCGTTCGTGCGGTGCTGGTGCCCTCCACCATGGTGCTCCTCGGCCACCGCAACTGGGCCCTCCCCTCGTGGCTCGACAGGATCATGCCCCATCTCGACATCGAGGGGACCGGGGCCGTGCCACCGGCTCAGTAGGGGCGGTCGCCCTTGACGGTGATGCGCCGCATCGACCGGCGGTGGCCCCGGTAGTCGTAGAGGGCGTAGTGCTGCACGCTGCGGTTGTCCCACATGGCCACCGCTCCAGGGGTCCACTGGAACCGGCAGGTGAAGGGTTCGCGCACGGCGTGGGCGAAGAGGAAGTCGAGCAGGGGTTTGGACTCCTCGGCGCGCATCCCGTCGATGCCGATGGTGAAGGCCCGGTTCACGTAGAGGCCCTTGCGGCCCGTCTCGGGGTGTGTGCGCACCAGCGGGTGGCGCACCACACGGTCGGCGCCCTCGGCGTTGCGGGTGCGCATCGACTTCGACAGCGTCGAGTAGCCGCCGGGCGCGTACTGCGGGCCGGGCGAGTGCTTCGCCACCAGCCCGTCGAGGATCCCCTTCATCGTGTCCGAGAGGGTGTCGTAGGCCAGGTGCTGGTTGGCGAAGAGCGTGTCGCCTCCATACGGCGGCACCTCCACGGCGTAGAGGATCGACCCGAGGTCGGGTTCGTCGAGGAAGGTGACGTCGGTGTGCCACCCGCCGCCGAAGTTGAACACGTCGTCGGCCTCGGTGACGACCTCGATCACCTCGTGGTGGCTGTCCATGCCCTCGACGAAGGGGTGGGTGTCGAGCTCGCCGAAGTGACGGCCGAAGCGGATCTGGGCTTCCGGCGGAAGCTCCTGATCGCGGAAGAAGACGACGTGGTGGGCGAGCAGCGCCGCCCGGATCTCGGCGACGGTGGCGTCGTCGAGATCCGCGGCGAGGTCCACACCGTCGATCTCGGCCCCGAGGGCGCCCGACACCGGGCTCACCGTGATCCGCTCGTAGGTCGCCGGCTGCTCGGTGGTGGTCATCGCGGTCAGCTTTCGACGGCGGCGGCGAGGCGTTCGAGGGTGGCGCTGATGGTCTCGCGGTTGCGACCGGTCCGGTCCTCGACACCGGAGATGGCTTTGCTGGCCTCGATGGCGGACTCGGGTCGGAGGTCCTCGTTCCACTCGGTCACCCGGCAGCCGGTGTCGGTGGGCTCGATGCGGTAGCCCCAGGTCGAGTAGTGGAAGTCGAACATCGAGCACTCGAAGGCGAAGGCGCGGCCGGGGTCGGCCTCGATGACCTTGCCCTGGGTGGTCCACTCCTTGTCGCCGTTGCGGTTGTGGCCGTCGAAGGTGGCCCCGACGGCCGGGCCGTCGACGCCGTCGTGCCACTCGCAGGCGTAGCACTCGGGTGACCACTCGCCCATGCGGGTCACGTCGGAGATGGCGGCATAGACCATCTCGGGCGGGGCGGCGATGTCGCGGGACACTTCGATCTTGTCGGTCATGGCTCCGAGTTCATCACAGGCAGCTGGTTGCGGCCACCCGTTCCGGCAAACATCGCCGCGTCGAGGAGCGCGTTCCCGAGCGCCGCTGCGGTCCTTGTGCAAGTGTGTTCCGATGCGGGCACAACAGCAGCGAGCGGTCGTGGCTGGACTCGGGGCGGTTGCTGCGATCCTCGCCGTCGTCCTGGTGGTCGTCCTGGTGTCGGGCGGGGATGATGACGATGCTGCGGCACCCGCGGTCTCGATCGAGTCCCTCCGTGCCATCGGGTACGACGCGACGATCGACTTCTCGGTGGTCGGAAGCGACGAACCGTCGGAGATCAGCATCGACTGGGGCGACGGGTCCACCCCACTCGAGCTGCGCGGTTCGGGCCCGCTGTCGGCCTCCTACACCTATCCGGCCGAAGCCGGCGAGCGACTGGTCGTGGTGAGCCTCACCGCTCCCGACGGCTCCGTCCTGCAAGCGTCGCGTCCACTGACCCTCGGCGAGCCGGGCGACCCGGAGGGATCCACGACGACCACCGAGGATCCCGACTCCACGACCACCACCGAGGATCCCGACTCCACGACGACCACCACCTCGCCACCGACCACGACCGCGCCGACCACGACGACCGCGCCGACCACGACGACCGCGCCGGAGCGACCCACGCTCGAGATCGAGCTGAGCCCGTCCGACGCCGAGTTCCGCCAGAGCGGCAGTGGCGACGGCTCGGCTCGATTGAACGGCCGCACGATCTTCCTCAACGCCCTCACGAGCGGTCTCGATGGGGAGGCCGTGCGCACGGCAACGTTGCGTTGGAGGATCCCCGACTCGGAGGTGGCCGGCCTCCAGGGGCCGTATCAGGTGCGGGCCCGGCTCGAGCCGGAGTGGTCCGTGCGCCTGCAGGCGAGCCGCAACTCCGGGCGGGCGGCCCGCTGGTTCGTCGACTTCACGGCGGACGCGGATGGCGGGGCGCTCGGTTCCGCGAGCGACACCCGATCGGTCGGCAACGACGAGGAGGAGGTGTTCTCCAGTGTCGAGGTCCTGGGATTCGGCACCAGCATCGACGGCGAGGACCTGACCGACGTCTCCGCCGAGCTCGTCGTCACCTGCCAGGCGGTTCCTGGCTCGACGATCCTCCAGGTGGGCGAGAGCTCGGAGTGCGACGCAAGCAGCTACGGGTTCATCGTCAAACACGCCCGCATCCAGCTCGTCCCCGTCGAGTAGGCGGACGGGCCGCTAGGGCACTGCTTCGCCGTCGAGCTCGACGGTGATGTCGTCATTGCTGATGAAGCAGCGGTGTCCCGCCACCCGGGCGGTGTCGTCGAGGGGGCGGTGGTAGGCGAAGGCCACGTCGGCGACGGTGCGGTGACCGTGACGGAACGACCAGTACGACGCCTCACCCTTGTAAGGGCACACCGTTCTGGTCGTCGAGGAGACGAGCAGATCGGTGCGCACGTCCTCGGGCGGCAGGTAGTAGCGGTTCGGCAGTCCGGTCTCGCTGAGGACCATCGGGCGGGTGGACTCGGCCAGGACAGTGTCGCCGCTGCGCACCACGACGTGGCGGCTGCTGCGGCGCACGTCGACGCGGTGGTAGGGGTCGCGCAGGTGGCCCTCGATCCGCTCGTCCTCGTCGAACCAGGCGTCCATCGTCTTGAAGTACACGGCCCGAAGCCCGCGCAGCCACGACGACTCGTCGAGCGGCTCGTTGTAGGCCCACACCGCGTTCTCGGCGAGCCGGTCACCGACCCGCACCGACCAGTAGGAGGCATCGCCCTTGAACGGGCAGTGGGTGGTGTGGTCGGTCGGCTCGAGCAGGGCGTCGTCCATGTCCCGCTCGGGGACGTAGAGCACGGGCAACAGGTTGGACTCGTGCAGGAGTCGGCCCGCCTGGGTGTCGAGCAGCACCTCGCCGCCGAACACGGCCCGCACCCGGCGGGGGAACTCGGTGAGCAACAGCTTGTGTGCGGGCCCGTTCACCTCGTAGTTCGTGGTATCGGGCGCGTTGGAGGCCAGCGGCCCCGTGGCGAGTGTGAGGGTCATCGTGCGCCTCCCGGATCTGGGTCTGGAGGTCCGCGCCACCTCGGTGCTCACCGTATCGAGCTCTGAACGATCCCCGATCCGGCTGTGCCTCGGCCATAGCTTGGCGTCATGGCAGGTGGCCGATCGCGCAAGGCGAGCAGGCCTTCCTGGTGCGTCACCACCAGATCTGTGCTGCGCTGGGAGACAGGGCGACGCCGGGCGGTGCTGCCTGAGCCGCCCTTGCCTGGCTAGCGCTCGCGGCGTCGGTGGGCATCGAGGAAGGTGCGCACCGCTTCCTCGAACCGGGCGGCGTCCTCGAGGTAGCACTCGTGTCCGAGGCCGGGGAGCACGGTGAGCGTCGAGTTCGAGAGGGCCTCGTGGAGCTCCTCGCCGATCTCGACCGGCGACCGGATGTCCTGGTCGCCGTAGACCAGCAGCGCCGGCGCGTCGATCGAACCGAGGATCTCGCGCTGGTCACTGGCGGCGAGCGCCTCGGCCATCATCCTGGTGCCGGCGGGGCGGATGTCGGACATGATGCCGGCCAGTTCTGCGGCTCGGTCCGGGGGCATGACGTCGCTGAACAGGCCGGGCATCGATCTCGGGTCGAAGCTGCTCGGGATGCTGTCGGCGAGCTGGTGGGCGAAGTCGAGGCGGCGCTCGACCTCGTCGGGCGGCAGCGAGCCTGCCCAGCCTGCGTAGGCGCCGACGAGCACGAGGGTGTTCACCAGCTCCGGTCGGCGGTGGGCGAGCTCGAGGGCGAGGGCGGTGCCCCACGAGTGGCCGAGGAGGTGGGTCGGTCCGAGGTCGAGCGCCTCGATGAGCCCGGCGAGGCACCGGGCGTAAGTCGGCCATGCCGTAGCCCTCGGGTGGGTCGGACGACTCGCCGCATCCGGGCGTGTCCCAGGCCACCACCGTGTGGTCGGCGGCGAAGGCTTCCAGTTCCGCCCGCCACACCCGGCTGTCGCAGACGGCGCCGTGGAGCAGGACCAGTGGCGGCCCGTCGCCTCGTCGCTGGTAGGCGACCCGTAGCCCGTCGACCTCGACGTGGTCCATCGCCTGCTCCTTCCGAGCGCGTCGGATGGTTCCGGCCCCATGCTCGCGCCCCGCTGTGGCTCGGTACACCGCGATCTGGGGACTCAGGACGGATTGCCGCTGGCGATGCCCAGCACGCGTGGAGCTCCCTGGGTCAGGGCCGGGGCGGTGGTGACGAAGACGTCGCTACTCATCGGTGGATGGGCTACGGCACGTCGAGGATGAGGCCGATGGTCTCGCGCATCTGGGTGAGGATCGCCGGTCCGACGTTGCCGCGGCGACTGATCACTCGAGCCGGTGACACGGCACGCAGGTGCTGGCACTGGGCGCCAGAGGTGACGTCGAGCCCGTTGGTCGGGTCGGGATCGATGCGGATCTCCGATGGTGAGTCTCGCCGTGTGGAGGTGAGCGGTACGACATGGGCCACTGTCGGCGCTCGGTCGAGGATCCGCTGAGCGGTGATCACCACCGCGGGGTGCCGGAAGCCCGCTTCGCGTCCTGCTGGAGTCCCGAGGTCGAGGTCGACGATGTCACCGGAGGTCAGCATCGAGCCACCGTCGCTCGTCGTCGCTCAGTGGCGTTGCCAGGGCGTCGCCGAGTCGGTCTTGACGAAGGGCCCGTACCGCCAGGGTGACGGTGTGGCCGACGGTGGTGCCCAGCTGGTCGGCGAGGCGTTTGAGCTCCTCGTGGGTGGTGGAGTCGATCCGCACGCTCGTACTGTGCATGCAGATCAGCATACAGCCATCGTCAGGCATGGTCGCCGCCGAGGGTGTGGCGGCCGAGGTAGGCGTCAGGTGCGAGGTAGACGAGGTGGTCGAGGAACTCGGTGTCGAGCCGGTCGATCAGGTCCTCGACCGCTCGGTCGGGATGGCCGGTCGCCACGTCGAACAGCACGCCCCCGGCGGCGTCGAGCACGCGCTCCACGCGGAGCACGGTCAGCCAGTCCTCGTTGATCTGGCCGTGGACCTCGACCGCGGAGCTGCCGGGCAGCACCTCTCGCAGCAGGTCGATGATGACCGCTGGCAGCATCTCGGCCAGCTCACGCCCGAGCCGTGAGTGTTGGTCGAGGAGGGTGTGGTAGCGGCTCCGCAGCCCATAGTCGGGGGCGTCTCCGCCGTCGTCGTTCGCCATGGCAGAAAGGTACCGATGGGGTCTGACATTGGGGCCTACTCGTGAGCGCCACGAGAATGGCCCCAATCGGCTTGCTCAGCGGATCGGGAGGTCTCTGACGGCAAGCCTGATGGGGCTGAGAGAGACGATCACGCCTCGCTCTAGGTCACCTGCGATGGTGGGAAGGTTCGCCAAGAGCAGGTCGACGTGGGCGTCTGGGCCAAGCTCAGCTACCTGACGCAGTTGGATGACCGATGGACTCGCTGATCGGCGGAGTGCGAGTAGCGCTCCGAAGTCACTGTCGGCTGTGACGACGGTTCGTTCCTCGGCAACTGCCTGATCGAAGATCTCGTCGTCGGAGGCTTCGAGCAGCTCAAGGTCGGCGACATGAGCGGCATCGAAACCGGTCTCTCGAAGCTTGCTGGCGACGCGTGGCGACAGGTTGGCGTCGATGAGCAGCTTCACGCGGGACGGGTGATGCGTACCTCACGCTCGTTGACCGCCGACGCGGCGTACTCGAGGGCAGCGAGGATGTCGGCCCGGTCGAGGTAGGGGTAGTCCTCGAGGATCTCATCGGTCGTCCGGCCAGAAGCGAGCTGGCCGAGGATCATGCTCACCGTGACCCGCGTGTCGCGGATCACCGGGAGCCCCCCCATACGTTCGGGGTCGGTCGTGATGCGCTCAAACGCCACGATCGAAGTGTACGCCCGGACCCCTGTTTGGTCACCGCCGTGTCTTCTCACCATGGCGGAACTCTACGCAGGGGCTAGGACACTCAAAGGTGCGAAAGCCAGATGGATGCATGTCTGAGGCAATGAGGCCCAGGTGCATCCGAGCCCCGTCCTGTCGACTCAAAGGGGCACAGCCTCCGCCAGGATCTCGTTCCGCAGCCGCTCCCGCAGGGATTCTGGCGTGCCCACGTCTACCTTGACGCCGAGCGCTTCCTCGAGTTCGACGCCGATGGAGAGGATCTCGAAGGGTCGGGGCTCGGGCTCGAGTTCTACGAGGAAGTCGATGTCGCTTCCCGGCTGCTCGTCGCCTCGTGCCACCGACCCGAATACGGCGACGGACTGTCCGTGATGGCGCGCCACGATGGCCTTGATCTCCTCCCGGTGGGCTTCGACCAGGTCCCAGAGCGGCCTCAGGGCGACATCCGACATAGGCCCAGCTTACGACGAGCATCCCCACGAGTGGGGTTGGCAATTCCTACCTCTGCACGGAAAGGGGGCAATCAGGCCAGCCAAGTCCCGACACCGCTCGGGGCGAGCTCGTACCCTCGAGCTCCGTGGGCGAGTTGGAGCGTGGGCTGTACGAGGAGTTGGTCACCGACGGGTTGCGCCCGGTGCTCGACGAGCTCGATCCCACCTTGCGCCGACTCCAGGCGCTCGACCCGGCCGAGGCTCCCGACCGGATCGCTCTGCATCTGGCCCGCCAGATCGAGCTGGCGTTGGCGTCGCTCGGCGACCGCCGCCGGGTCGAGGTCGGCATCGAGGTGGCCCGCACGCTGCTCGCCCGGCTCACCGAGGTGACCGACGTCGACACAGCGGACGAGCGGCCCGATCCCGCGGCCGAGGTGTTGCGTGCGGTCTATGGCCGTCGACCCGACGGGAGCCCCGAGCCGATCGTCGAGCCGCTCATTCCGCTGTTGGACTCGACGCTGCTCACCAACTCACCCGACGAGCCGGCGCTCGCCAAACAGATCGAGGCCGAGATCGATTCGGCGCAGTCGATCGATGTGGTGATGGCGTTCATCCGTCGCTCGGGCATCCGTCCGTTCTTCGATCCGTTGCGCCGCCACTGCGAGGCCGGTCGGGGGCTGCGGGTCCTCACCACCACCTACACCAACTCCACCGAGCGGGCGGCGCTCGACGAGCTGGCCGACCTGGGGGCCGAGGTCCGGGTGTCCTATGACCAGTCGACCACCCGCCTGCACGCCAAGGCGTGGGTGTTCCACCGCTCGGGGACCTCGACGGCCTATGTCGGGTCGTCCAACCTCACCCGTTCGGCCCAGGTCACCGGCCTGGAGTGGAACGTGCGGCTCTCCGCGGCCCGCAACCGGTCGATCCTCGAGAAGTTCGCCGCCGTGTTCGACACCTACTGGAGCTCCGGCGACTTCGTGGCCTATGACCCGGACCACTTCGACGAGGAGACCGAGCGGGCGGGGCGGGCCGATCACGGTCCGCTGGTGCTGTTGAGCCCCACCGAGATCCGGGCCGAGCCGTTCCAGGAGCGGTTGTTGGAGCTGATCGAGCTGGCCCGCCGGCGGGGGCATCACCGCAACCTGTTGGTGGCCGCCACCGGTACCGGCAAGACGGTGATGGCCGCCCTGGACTACGCCCGGTTGCGCCGGCACCTGCCCCGAGCCCGGCTCCTGTTCGTCGCCCACCGCGAGGAGCTGTTGAACCAGGCGCTGGCCACGTTCCGCCATGCGCTGCGTGACGCCAGCTTCGGGGAGAAGTGGGTGGGCGGCTCCCGGCCCGAGCGGTTCGAGCACGTGTTCGCGTCGATCCAGAGCCTGTCGGCCGCCGATCTCGACCACCTCGACCCCCGACCACTTCGACGTGGTGATCGTCGACGAGTTCCACCACGCGGCCGCCCCCACCTACGACCGGCTCCTCGCCCACCTGCAGCCCGTCGAGCTGTTGGGGATGACCGCCACCCCCGAACGCAGCGACGGTCGGTCGGTCCTCGGCTGGTTCGACGACCGCATCGCCGCCGAGCTGCGCCTGTGGGACGCCATCGACCAGCACCGTCTGGTGCCGTTCGCCTACTACGGCATCCACGACGGGCTCGACCTGACCGACATCCCGTGGCGGCGGGGGCAGGGCTATGACACCGAGGCGCTGAGCACCCTGTACACCAGCACCGACGCCTGGGCCCGCACGGTGATCCACGAGCTGATGCGCCACGCCGATGATCCCGACACGATGCGGTGCCTGGGGTTCTGTGTGAGCGTGGCCCACGCCCGCTACATGGCCGAGCGGTTCCGGCACCACGGGATCGACGCGGTGGCAGTCACCGGCGAGACGCCCGACGACGAGCGGCGCCGAGCGCTGGAGGACCTGGCGGCGGGACGGGTGCGGGTGGTGTTCTCGGTCGACCTGTTCAACGAGGGTGTCGACGTGCCCGCCATCGACACGGTGCTGATGCTGCGGCCCACCGAGAGCCCGACGCTGTTCCTCCAGCAGCTCGGCCGTGGTCTGCGCCGGGCCGACGACAAGGCGTTCTGCACGGTGCTCGACTTCGTGGGTACCCATCGCCGCGAGTTCCGGTTCGACCGGCGGCTGCGGGCGCTGCTCGGCGGCACCCGCCGGGAGATCGAGCGCCAGGTCGAGGCCGGGTTCCCGTTCCTGCCGGCGGGCTGCCACATGCAGCTCGACGCCAAGGCGAGCGAGATCGTGATCCGCAGCCTGCGCGAGGCGATCCCGTCCCGCTGGCCGGCCAAGGTCGAGGAGCTGCGGCTGCTGCGCCGGGAGCGTCCCGAGCCGACGCTGGCCGAGTTCCTGGACGAGTCGGGCCTCGACCTGGCCGACGTGTACGACGGGTCGCGCACCTGGTCGGATCTGTGCGAGGCGGCCGGGGTGGCGCCGTTGCCGGCGGGGGAGCACGAGGTGCCGCTGCGCCGGGCGGTGGGCCGGTTGCTGCACGTCGATGATGACGAGCGGATCGGGTTCATGCGGGAGCTGCTCGGTTCGGCTGCGCCGCCCGACGTGGCGGCGATGCCGGAGCGGCAGCGACGGTTGTGCCACATGCTGGTGGCGTCGCTGGTCGACCAGGTGCCGGCGGCCCGGTCGATGTCGGTGCAGGACGGGCTCGACGTGGCGTGGGCCCATCCCCAGGTGCGGGCCGAGCTGGCGCAGCTGATCGACGTGTTGGACGAGCGGGTCGATCATCTCCACGGTTCGCTCGAGGGTCATCCCGATGTGCCGCTGCAGGTGCACGCCCGCTACTCCCGGATCGAGATCCTCACCGCGTTCGGCGAGGTGGAGGCTGCGAAGGCGGTGTCGTGGCAGAGCGGGGTGTGGGAGGCGAAGGCGTCTCGCAGCGAGCTGTTCGCCTTCACGCTCGACAAGAGCAGCGGCTCGTTCTCACCGACCACCCGGTATCGGGACTACGCCATCAGTCCCCAGGCTGATCCACTGGGAGAGCCAGGCGTCGACACGGGCCGACAGCGCGACCGGACTGCGCTATCGCAACCACGAGGCCGAGGGCCGGTCGATCATGCTGTTCGCCCGCCTCCGCCAGACCGACCGAGCGTTCTGGTTCCTCGGCCCCGCCACCTACCAAGGCCACACCGGCGAACGCCCCATGGCCATCACCTGGGAGCTCCACCACCCTCTCCCCGGTGACCTTTACGCCACCTTCGCCGCCGCCGTTGCGTAAATGAGTCAGTGACTCATCTGGAGCATCGAATCGTCCGCCTGCATGCCAATGAGTCTGATTGGCATCAGATGCTCCGCATCAAGGGAGCATGGTGATGACCAGTTCCTGCGACTGTCGGCGGGCTGCACGCTGTAAGCCGTTACCGCCAAGGGTGCTGAACCGACTTGAGGTAGCCGATACGTCAACCCGGAACCAGCGACGAGCAAGAGCAACGATCTCCTCACCCGCGAGGCCATTGCTTGCGCGGTATTGGGGAAACGTGGCCACGACTCGACATCCGCGTTCACCCAAGCAGGCCAGCAGCTCCTCCATGAGGACACTCGCCTTTGTTATCTGACTGAAGCCCGAGCGTTCTCTCAGTTCCAGTGCGGGCGCTCTACCGGCACCGTGGACTTCCGAGTAGCCTCCGACGGCAATTGCCTCCAGGACATGGTAAAAGCGACTGTACTGAGCCGAGGAGTAGGGCGGGTCGACGAAGACGAGCTCTCCGCCCTCAAGTGATCGGGCATGCTTGATGGCGTCTTCTTGGATGCTCTTCCCTCGTCGGGATGCGTGCCGAGGTGCAAGAATCGCAAGCGTCCGCTCTACTTCCGCAAACACATCACGCCCCCAGATCGAAGCGATGTGGGGCAGGGCACCGGTGGTCAGCTTAAAAGGCTGTGCCGTGTGCCCGGGTGAAGCGGAGCAACGGCTAGCCGCTGAGATCAGGGCAGCGAGGCAGAGGGTTCGGTGCGGAGCTCGTTGCGGGAGTCTATGGAACAAGTAGTGAATACCGGCGGCCGAGCAGGACTGAGACAGTAGCCGCCATACGAACGGCAGAGTTCCCGCTCGTCGTCCTCCGTGAGCCTCCGTAGTGCCCGAATCCGTCTGGGCGTCAGACTGCACTCCATGGCCGCCGTGGTCGCCTCAACTAGCGGGTCACCCTCGAGGTCGGATTTGGCAGCTGATATCCACGACCGAGTCAGGCGCTTCGCATCTAGTGGTCGGGTCCGACTGATTACCGCCCCGCTGAGCGCCACGGCGTAAGCCTGTAGATCGACTGCTGTGACCTCCAGACTGAGTTCCTCGGCAGCGAACATCGCAACAGCGCCCGAACCAGCGAACAGATCGATAAAGGGCCGATCGGGCAGCGCGACGCGGCGGAGTTGTTCACCAAGACCGTTTTCGAGTTGCCAGCGCTTTGAACCCATGTACTTCACGCTGCGATACCCCACAGGCCGATCAGCTCAAGGTGGGAGAGCCGAGTGAGCGGGGTAGGGCACGTGGTCACCGAGGCTGCTGGGTCGTATGGTCTCCTGCATTGAGCCAGTCCTGCAGATCCTCCATCACGAGCAGTGATGTCGCCCCACAGGTCCACTAGTTCCTCGGCTTCGGGGGCGTTGGCCCAGAGGCCGCGGTCGATGCCAAGCAGCCCCCACCAGAAAGAAGCGTCAGCGAGCTCCAGACCCGCCTGGTGGAGAAGCTGTCGCGTTGCACCAGTCGCCATGACCAAGAGCAGGGTTGCCCGCGACATAACCTCGAGGTGGCGGTTCGGATCGCTGGGACCCGAGCGCCCTCTTGCGTTGTCGATGACCAGTAGGTCTCCAGGCTCGGCTTGCCGACGGAGAAACTGCGTGAGGAGCTCTCGGCGGGGCCCCTCGATGTTGTTGCCGTCGAGTAGCTGCTCAATCCTCCAGCCGAGCGGGTCAGCCCCGCCAGCGGCTGGGTGAGGGAGTGACTCGTGTGCTGCCTCGAGAGTGAGCCTCAGAAAGTGACGGCTAATCGTCCTGAACCCACTGCCCGCAGGTTCGAGAGCGTTCCAGAGGGCTAGAGCAAATCTGGCATTGTCCGCGGTGGGAACGGGCGGTCTGGCAAGGACCCTCGCCGGCCGATAGCTAGCCTCATTCCGCGACTCCTGGTCCCTGGAAGTCCGCTTGAGATCAAGGCCGAACTCGAGCAACCAGTTGCGCGCCCGCGGCTCCCAGGTTCCGAGCGCGGGCGCGGCTGCGAGCCAGGACGAGAGGGAACTGCCGAATGGAGTGACGGCCATGCCCACCACCTCGGTTGAGTCGCGAGACCGTGCCCACTCTGAGAGCGCCAGCCAGGCGAACTTGTGGGTACCAAGACGCTGCCCAAACACCGAAACCGCCTTTGGGTCCGTAACTGCGATGTGTCGGTTGTTCAGTACGCCGATGCCCTGGCTTGCTAGGAGTCCCATCGCTGCGCGTAGCTCGGCGTAGTACGCTAGGTGCCGCGCGGTAACGGTGTCGCCCATGAGATCGGCTTGAAGTGCTCTTCCGAGAAAGGACCATCCGTCCATAGTGTGGAGGGGGACCGAGGCGGCAACGTACTCTGCGAGGTGCTTCTGGTTGAGGGCTCGTTCACTCCTCAGATCCTTTTGAAGGCGCGCTACAACGTCAGTTCTGTAGCGATTCCTCGTGCCAAGCCAGCGGTCTGCATCAAGATATGACCGAAGGCTTGCGCAAGCTGAGACCGTAGCCTCCGGCGACGCCTTTGCAATCAGGTTCCTACTAGACGGTTTGAGGCCTTGATCGGGCATCGATCTCAGCGCTCGAGGATCTCGAGCACATCATTAGCGGCCTCGCTAATCTCATCAGTGGACTCTGCAAGCCAGAGCAGCAGGTCTCTGCGAAGCTCGCGATACCCAGTTCCTCCTCGAAAGCGAGCTTTAGAATTCCGCTGCTCCTCGTTAAGGCCTGGAGCCGAGTAGGTTCTGAAATCGTAGCTGGCTAGGGATCTCATGACGTCAGCAACGAACACGCCGACGTCCTGCTTCTTAAGCGACTTTAGGGAATCGCCAATGCCAATAGTCGAAGTCCCATCAGAAAAAGCTCCCTCGGGCCATGCTCGAAGGTTGAGTGCTTCGGACCGTACCCAGCACAGATCGTTGACAACCGCCATGATTGCTCTCACGCCCTGGTCAGTGTTGGGTAGGGTTTTTGAACCCCTGAACGCAGCGTCGCCGCCAAGGACCTCCTCTGGCTCTGCTTCCCGCAATACCTCGGCCCACTCCGCATCGCAATCACCGATTGCCACCTCAAGTTCGCTCCACAGGTGAATCACGAATGCAGCCTGTTGGGCGCGGGTCCATGGCAGAACGGCATTCTCCTCCCCCATGCGCGACCCAAACAGGCCGCCAATCTGAACCCGTCGTCCCTCCCATGACTTGATGAAAGTGGCAGTGAGCGAGCGAATCCACGCCGCCTGCGAGACCGCTTGGCGGCCGCCCTCGCCCAGCATGTCGATGCGGTCGTGCCAGGGGCTGTCCGCGTAGGACCAGAGTGCCTCAGTGAGTTCTTGGGCCCTCGTCTCGCGGTAGACCGGCAGGCCTTCGACCCTATCCAGCCAGTCTTCGGTTCGAAGCAATGGGTAAAGGTCGTATGCAAGGCTAGTGTTGATCTTCTTAGGCTTGATATTGATCACGTAGAAGAGATAAGCCTGCCAGCTAATATCGAGACCATAGAATGCAACAACCGGCAGCTCAAACTCCCCGTCAAGCTCCGAAGTCTCCTCGAAAGCCCAGAGACGGTGCTGTCCATCAATGATCTCAATTGGTGGCAGCTTGGTTGGCGTCCACCGGACGTCGCTCGTGGTAGCCGGGAGATGTATAGTTGAAAGCGTTTCGGCATCTGAGATAGAAATGAGGTCGCTTTGCGCGACGGTCTCGCCCTGCCTATCATCCTTCGGTGTGAGGATGTTGACTACTAGTGCGGTCGGTAGCCATCCAGGCTTGATGAGGTCATCAAAGTCTCCGGAACGTTGCTTGGTTTTCGAAAGGGATGACCATGGGTAGCCACGGCGCACGAACTGTGCTATTTCCATGGAGCGCCCTTCGTCGTGCCGCCGCTGCACGCCGAGGTCTGCCTTGCGTGCAGTCTTCCCTTTGGTTGAACGTCGGCGAATGCCTGAGAGAGCGCGGAGCTGACTCGCCGAGATTGTGAACAGGTAGAAGTGTCCTGGCGGTCGGCGTCGGTGTTCGGCAGGGTCGAAGAGTACGTCGTCCCACGTGTCCAGCCACTGCTGGACGCGAAGGGCCGGGATCTTGGTGGGCCGCTTCTTCTTCTTGTCCGTAGGCATCGTCTGGCGAGCCTAATCGCCGCCTACGACAGCGTCAGCGAGGGCGCTCGCCTGTCGTGCCCCCTCGGTAGCCTCCTGGGGTGAGTCTGGATCGGTTCTCGTCGGCGGTTCGGGGGTGGTTCGATGCGTCGTTCCCGGAGCCGACCGCGGCGCAGGCCCAGGGGTGGGAGGCGATCGCCTCTGGTGAGCACACGCTGATCCTCGCCCCGACGGGCTCGGGCAAGACCCTCGCCGCCTTCCTGTGGGGGATCGACCGGTTGATGACCGAACCGGTCCCGGACAAGGAGCGCCGCACCCGCATCGTCTACCTCTCCCCGCTGCGGGCCCTGGCGGTCGACGTCGAGAAGAACCTGCGGGCCCCGCTCACCGGCATCTCCCTCGCCGCCGAACGCCTCGGCGAGACCGTCCATCACCCCACCGTCGGCATGCGCACCGGCGACACCCCCGCAGACGAGCGCCGCCAGCTCGTGCGCACCCCGCCCGACATCTTGATCACCACCCCCGAGTCGCTCTATCTGATGCTGACCAGCAAGGCCCGGGAGACCCTGGCCAACGTCGAAGCGGTCATCGTCGACGAGATCCACGCCATGGCCCCCACCAAGCGGGGCACGCATCTGGCCCTCACCCTCGAACGCCTCGAGGAGGTCACCGACCGCCCACCCCAGCGCATCGGCCTGTCGGCCACCCAACGCCCCCTCGACGAGATCGCCCGCTTCCTCGGCGGCCGCGACGACCACGGAACCAACCGCCCGGTCACCATCGTCGACGCCGGCTCCACCAAGACCCTCGACATCGAGGTCGTGGTCCCCGTCGAGGACATGGGCGCCCTCGGCGAGATCATCGAACCCGGCGCCGGCGGCCTCCCACCCGACGTCGGTGCCCCCGGCGGCGCGATCCGCCGCTCGATCTGGCCCTCCATCCACCCCACGCTCCTCGAACTCATCCAGGAGCACCGCTCCACCCTGGTGTTCGTCAACGCCCGCCGCCTGGCCGAACGCCTCGCCACCCGCCTCAACGAGCTCGCCGTCGACGGCCGGCACACCGACGGCCCACTCATCGAAGGAGATGCCCTCGGCGCACCTCCCAGCGAGGACCAGACCCCCGACCTGGTGCGGGCCCACCACGGTTCGCTCAGCCGAGAACGCCGCCTCATCATCGAAGACCAGCTCAAGTCCGGCACGCTCAAGGGCCTGGTCGCCACCAGCAGCCTCGAGCTCGGCATCGACATGGGCGCGGTCGACCTCGTCATCCAGGTCGAATCCCCCGGCGCGGTGTCCCGAGGCCTGCAACGCATCGGCCGGGCCGGCCACCAGGTCGGCGAACCCAGCCGGGGCCGCATCTTCCCCAAGCACCGCGGCGACCTCGTCGAAGCCGCCGTCGTCGTCTCCCGCATGCACGACGGCCTCATCGAACACACCCGCTACCCCCGCAACCCCCTCGACGTCCTCGCCCAACAGATCGTCGCCATGGCCGCCCTCGACGACTGGGCCCTCGACGACCTCGCCCGCCTCGTGCGCCGCGCCGCCCCCTTCGCCGACCTCACCGACGACGTCCTGCACGCCACCCTCGACCTCCTCGCCGGCCGCTACCCCTCCGACGAGTTCAGCGAGCTGCGCCCCCGCATCGTGTGGGACCGCGTCGACGGCACCATCCGAGGCCGCGCCGGCGCCCAACGCCTGGCGGTCACCAACCCCGGCACCATCCCCGACCGGGGCCTGTTCGGCGTCTTCCTCCCCGACGGCACCCGCGTCGGCGAGCTCGACGAGGAGATGGTCTTCGAGAGCCGCGTCGGCGAGACCTTCCTCCTCGGCGCCACCACCTGGCGCATCGACGACATCACCCACGACCGGGTCGTCGTCATCCCCGCCCCCGGCCAACCCGGCAAGATGCCGTTCTGGCACGGCGACCGCCCCGGCCGCCCCCTCGAGCTCGGCCAGGCCCTCGGCGCCTTCGTCCGCGAGATCCGGGCCATGCCCGCCGACGAGGCCACCGCCCGCCTGCGCGAGCGCCACGGCCTCGACGAGCTCGCCGCCGACAACCTCGTCGCCTACCTCGACGAACAGGCCGAGGCCACCGGCGCCGTCCCCGACGACCGCACCATCGTCGTCGAGAAGTTCCGCGACGAGATCGGCGACTGGCGGGTCTGTGTCCTCTCACCCTTCGGCGCCCAGGTCCACGCCCCCTGGGCCATGGCCCTGCGCGAACGCCTCACCGAACGATGGGGCATCGACCCCGACTTCATGTGGAGCGACGACGGCATCGCCCTGCGCCTCCCCGAAGCCGTCGACGAGCTCCCCCTCGACGAGCTGCTCATCGACCCCGACGACATCGACGAGCTGGTCGTCGGCGCCCTCCCCGGCACCGCCATGTACGCCTCCCGGTTCCGCGAAGCCGCCGGCCGGGCCCTGCTGCTGCCCCGCCGCCGCCCCGACCGCCGCACCGCCCTGTGGCAGCAACGCCAGCGGGCCGCCGACCTCCAAGCCGTCGCCGCCAAGTACCCCACGTTCCCCATCTCGCTCGAGACCACCCGCGAGTGCCTCAACGACGTGTTCGACCTGCCCGCCCTGCGCCAGGTCCTCACCGACCTGCGGGCCCGCCGCATCCGGGCCGTGCCCGTCGAGACGCCCCGCTCCTCGCCGTTCTCCCAGTCGCTGCTGTTCGCCTGGATCGGCCAGTTCATGTACGACTACGACTCGCCGCTGGCCGAGCGACGAGCCGCCGCCCTCGCCCTCGACCGCGACCTGCTGCGCGAGCTGCTCGGCGCCGAGGAACTGCGCGACCTGCTCGACCCCGTCGCGCTCGTCGCCGTCGAGGACCAGCTCCAGCGCCGGATCGACGGACGCCGAGCCCGCGACGCCGACGAGCTGCACGACCTGCTGCGGGTCCTCGGACCACTGTCGATCGACGAACTGGTCGAACGCAGCGAGACCGGCGACGACGGACGGGCCGCGGTCGAGACCTGGGTGCGCGCCGGGAGACGCTGGTGGGGGAGCGGCGGGCCTACCCGGTCACCATCGCCGATGAGGCCCGCATCGCCGCCACCGACGACGCCGCCCGCCTGCGCGACGCCCTCGGCGTGGCCGTCCCCCAGGGCCTGCCCGCCGCCTTCACCGACCCGGTGCCCGACCCCGTCGGCGACCTCGTCGCCCGCTACGCCCGCACCCACGGCCCCTTCCTCACCGCCGAGGTGGCCGCCCGCTGGGGCCTCGACCGGGCCGTGGTCGAACCCAAGCTCGTCGCCCTCGAAGACGACGGGCGCCTGGTGCGGGGCGAGTTCCGGCCCGACGGCCACGAGCGCGAGTGGTGCGACCCCGACGTGCTGCGCCAGATCCGCCGCCGGTCCCTCGCCGCCCTCCGCAACGAGATCGAACCCGTCGACGGCTCGGCCCTCGCCCGCTTCCTCCCCCTCTGGCAAGGGGTTGGCACCAGCCGCCGGGGAAACGCACGCCACGGACTCGACGCCCTCGCCGACGTCGTCGCCCAGCTCCAGGGCGCCGCCCTGCCCGTGTCGGTCCTCGAAGCCGACATCCTGCCCGCCCGCCTCGACGACTACCGGCCCGCCGACCTCGACGCCCTCGCCACCGCCGGCGACATCGTCTGGATCGGCGCCGGAGCCCTCGGCGCCACCGACGGCCGGGTCCGCCTCGTGTTCCGCGACCAGGCCGCGTTGCTAGTGCCCGACCCCACTGACGAGCCGCCCGCCGAGCCCATCCACCAGGCGATCCTCGACCACCTCACCCAGCGGGGCGCCAGCTTCTGGCCCGACCTGCAGAAGGCCGTCGCCGACGCCGGCCTGCCCTACGAGGACCAACCGGTGCTGGCCGCCCTGTGGGATCTGGTGTGGGCCGGGCTGGTCACCAACGACTCGCTCGCCCCGCTGCGCGCCCTCGGCACCCGGTCGGGTCGCCGCACCGCCGGTGCCGCGCAACGATCCCGGCGGGGACGCCCCGGACGTCTGGCCCGCACCGGCCCACCCGCCGCCGCCGGCCGCTGGTCGCTCACCACACCCCTGCTCGAACCCCACCCCGCGCCCACCGAGGCCGCCCACGCCCGAGCCCAACAACTCCTCGACCGCTACGGCGTGCTCACCCGCGAGGCCGCGCTGGGGGAGGGAGCCGAAGGCGGCTTCGCCGGGGTCTACCCCCTGCTCCAAGCGTTGGAGGACCGGGGCCAGGTGCGCCGCGGCTACTTCGTCGCCGGCCTCGGCGCCGCCCAGTTCGCCCTCCCCGGAGCCGTCGACCGCCTGCGGGCCGTGCGCGAACGAGGCGATGACGCGGGCGAGGTCCTCGTCCTGGCCGCCACCGACCCCGCCCAGCCCTACGGCGCCGCCGTCGGTTGGCCCGCCACCACCTCACCCGGCGGCCGCCCCGCCCGTGCCGCCGGAGCGTTCGTCGTCATGGCCGGAGGCGAACCCGCCGCCTACCTCGAACGGGGCGGCAAGTCGGTCCTCACCTTCGCCGACCACGAGCGCGTCGACTGGCCCTCCGCCCTCGCTGCCCTGGTCGACCGGGGCCGGTTCCGCACCCTCGAGATCGCCAAGGTCGACGGCGAACCCGTCACCAACACCGACCACGCCGAACGCCTCGCCGCCGCCGGCTTCGTCCCCGGCTACCGAGGCATGATCCGCCGCCACGACCGCCGCTGACCACCCTCCGGCCGAGATCTCGCGAATCTGTCGCGTCCAGCGCGACAGATCCGCGCAATGTGGTCTGGGGTGGACGGGTCGAGCGGGCGCCCGGTCAGAGCAGGCGGATCTCGGTGCCGCTGACCACGACCGTCTCGCCGGCCCGCCCTCGGTCGGTGGCCTGCATCTCGACCGCCGTGAGCTGATCGGGCGAGCCGTCCGGCCCCGACACGACCCGCACCACACCCCCGTCGAGCTCGATGGTGCGGTCGTCGCCGACTGCCCGGCCGACCAGGCGACCGAACCGCTCGGCGAGCGCATCCGGGTCGACGGAACGGAGCTCGACGCCGACGATGCCGTCGACGACGCCGGTGTGCGCGTGGCCCTGCCAGGCCCGACCGCCCCACGCCCAGCCATCGGGCGGGTCCATCGTGTCGAGCGAGATGAGCGTGCCGCCGGTGTCGGCCGGATGCAGGTGCAGACCCGACGCCTCGACGCCGTGGACACGAGCAGGAGGCGCGTCATAGACCACGCGCACACCCAACTCGTCGACCCGTTCGCGAGCGGCGTCGCGATCGCCGACCTGGAGGATGAGCATGTAGCCGCCCGGTCCGCCGTGTTTGGCGAGGAACCGGGCCGACGGCGCGGTGTCGGCCACCGGCTGGAGGATCTCGAGGAAGGTGTCGCCCACCGCGAACACCGTGTTGCGCATCTCGAACACGTTCGGCGGATCGCGATGCACCCCGGCGATGTCGAGCTCGGCGACGAGCTGCTTCTCGTCCCGCCAGATGTCGTCGGTGCAGAGGGCGACCTGCCGGATGCGGACGGGGTCGGCGGGGGATCTGTCGGCGCGAGGTGGGACGCTCATCGGCCGGTGAAGGTCGGTGTGCGCTTCTCGAGGAACGCCTTGGCCGCCTCCCGCGAGTCCTCGGTGAGCCCCGAGCGGATGTGGCGGTCAGCCTCGCGATCGAGCGCCTCGGAGAACGACACGTGGTCGGCGTCGTTGAGGTTCGCCTTGATCGAGGCGGCGGTCAGCGGAGCGAACGACGCCGCCCGAGTGGCCTTGTCGCGCACGAAGTCGGCGAACTCGTCGTCGGGCACCACGGCGGAGACGAGACCGATCCGCAGCGCCTCGTCCGCCCGGAACTTCTCGGGCATCAGGTAGAGCTCCCGGGCCTTGGCCGGCCCGACGATGCGGGGCAGCGTCCACGTCCCGCCGAAGTCGCCCGACAGCCCCGCGGTGAGGAAGGCCGAGTTGAACACGGCGGACTCGGCCGCGTAGCGGAGGTCGCACGCGCACGCCCACGAGAAGCCGGCACCGGCACATGCCCCGTTGATGGCGGCGATGGTGACCTTCGGCATCTCACGCAGGAGCTGCGAGCTGCGCATGTGGTAGCGCAGGTCGCTGATCGATCGCTCGACCGACCCCGGACCGATCGATTGGCCCGGAGCGCCCCGGTTGCCGGCCGCCATGTCGCGCAGATCGCCGCCGGCACAGAACGCCCGTCCCGTCCCGGTCAGCACCACTGCCCGCACGTCGCCATCGGACGCGGCCGCAGCGAGATAGGCGTTGGTGAGCGGCAGGAGCTCGCCGCCCATCGTGTTCATCGACTCCGGACGGTTGAGCGTGATCGTCGCCACCCCGTCGCCGACCTCGTACTCCACGTCGGCCATTGCTCGAGATCCCCCTCCTGGGCCGACCGCTGCGGCGACCCGAGCCCGACACTACGCGGCTATGTTCGACCGATGCGTTTTCGACCCGTCCCTGCGATCCTCGCCCTGTTGCTGCTCGCCGGCGCATGCTCGTCGGACTCGACCGACGACGACGCCGCACCCGACCCGTCCCCCGAGACCAGCGCCCAGCCCGAGTCCGAGGACGACGACGAGACCGACACCACGGCGACCACCGAACCCGACGTATCCGACGGCACCGACCCACTGCCTCCGCTTCCCGACGACGTGGCCCTGCCGATCGTGTTCGTCCATGGCTTCGCCGGCTCGGCCCAGCAGTTCGAGTCCCAATCCATGCGCTTCGTGGCCAACGGCTACCCCCAGGAGCGGATCGTCGCCTACGACCACCACGGCGCCGGCCTCGACATTCCCGCCTATGTCGCCGGTCTGGCCGAGGTGATCGACGAGACGCGGGCCACCTTCGACGTCGACCAGGTGTATCTGGTGGGCCACTCCCGAGGAACCTCGGTGTCGTCGACCTACCTCGAGGACCCGGACCGGGCGGCGACGGTGGCCAAGTACGTGGCCATCGACGGTCGACCGTGTCCCGACGTCGTCCCCTGTGTCGCCCCGACACAGGACGAGTTCCCCGGCCAGTCCCACGTCGAGGTGGCCACCTCTCCCGAGTCCTTCGTCATGCAGTACGAGTTCCTCGTGGGCGACGAGCCCGAGGTCGTCGACATCGTTCCCCAACGCGCTCCTGTCGAGATCTCGGGTCGGGCGGTGGAGTTCCCCGCCAACACCGGCCGCGACGCGACGCTCACCATCTGGGCGATCGATGCTGGCACTGGCCAGCGCGTCGGCGACGAGCCCCGCACCACGATCGAGCTCGGTCCCGACGGCGGGTTCGGTCCGGTCCAGGTCGAGACCGGCGCCCACTACGAGTATGCGCTCACCGGCGAGGGATCTCCGGTGGTCCACCACCTCTACCTCCAGCCCTACCTCCGCAGCAGCCACCTGGTGCGCCTCCTGTCGTCGGAACCCGACGGGAACACCCGGGTCAACACCAACGTCGGAGCGGACCACACCGCGCTCGTGGTGATGCGGATGCGCGAGTGGTACGCCCAGGGAGAGAACGCCGATGTGTTGGAGATCAGCGTCGACGGCGGCGAACCCATCGACGCCATGGTCGACTTCGTGGGCAACGGCGCCATCGGGCTCCACATCCACGACGACGCGGCGACCCCCGGCGAGACGACACTCGAGCCGTTGCCGTACTTCTCCGAGCAACCGTTCCAGAGCGGGATCGACATGTATCTGCCGGCGACGCCCGACGGCAGCGGGACCATCTCGTTGACGAACCTGCCTCGCGGCGATGCCGACCGGCCCCAGACCCTCAACGTGCCCCGCTGGCCGTCGAGCGAGCACTCGGTGAGCGTGGTCTTCACCGACTGGCCGGTCGATCCGCCGAGCTGAGCGCACCGCTCGCCCGGTTCAGGCGGGATCGGTCTGGGCGCCGGCCTCGTCCTCGGTCGCTGCACGCTCGGCGCGGGACTCGATGAAGAACGCGCCGAGCGTCGCCGCCACCGAGGCGAACACCACGACGGCATACCCCTGGAGCACGAGGGAGAGGAGCCGCCCCCAGAAGGTGACCGGCAGCTCGACCATGGTGCCGCTGATGGCGACGTTGGCGGCCCACCAGATCCCGTCGCCGAGCGAACCGGCGTCGCCCGACCGGCCCTCGGCGAGGTGGAACAGCTGGCCGCCGGAGAAGATGACCACCCCCGTCACCACACCGAGGAAGGCCAAGCGGCTGCCGAGCAGCGAGCGAGCGGTGCCGATGGTCCGGTAGGACGAGCCGACGATCCTGGCTGCCGGAAGCGCACGAAAGGCCCGCACCGCTCGCACGACACGAAAGACCCGAAGTATCGGGAGGGCGAGGAACAGCACCGACGGCCATCGACGACGGAGGAAGCGGAGCGGGTGGCCCGAGACGGTGATCTTGAGGGCGAACTCGGCGATGAAGATCCCCCAGATGACGTGTCCGGCCAGGGTCAGACCGCCGCGCTGCTGCGACGGTGCGATGAGCTCGTAGGCCACCAGTGCTGCCCACACCACCGCCAGGACCGCCATGGGGATGTCGAGACGCTGCTCGACCAACGCGGCCGCGCGTTCGCGTGGGGTGGGTTCGGAGTCCGGCGGCGAGTCGATCGTTCCCGGGGTCTCGGACGCGAGGTCCGGCCGGCCGTCCTCGCGTGTGTGTGCGGTGACCACCTCGGGTGCCTACCCCCACAGGCGCGTCGGCACACGGAACCGGCGGCTGTGCTTGAGGCGGGCCCGAGACGGGTAGGGGCGGGGCCTACGAACCCAATCGGGAGTGAACCATGAGCGTGTACCGAGTGATCGACATCATCGGGACCAGCACCGAGTCGTGGGAGGACGCGGCCAAGACGGCAGTGAAGACTGCGGGAGGCAGCGTTCGCGACCTGCGCGTCGCCAAGGTGGTCGATCAGGATCTCGACATCACCGAGGACGGCAACGTGACGTTCCGGGTCAAGCTCGAGCTGTCGTTCAAGTACGAAGCGAACAGCTGACGCACCTGGCGGGCCGAGAAACTGCTGAACCCGCATCGCCGCCACCGACGGCGACCGAGTGCCACGCCGCCGTTCAGATCTGCAGGGTCTGGGCGGGGCGGATCACCAGTTCGGGGATGCTGAGCCGCAGCGGCTGGGCGACCACGAAGGCGACCGCCTCGGCGATGTCGTCGGGCGTGGCGATGTGGGTGGCCAGCGCGGCCTGAGCCTTCTCCAGCACCTCCTCGGGCAGTCGGTCCCCCGGGGTGAAGTCGACCTCTACACCAGCGAGTGCAGCGACCCCCTGCAAAGTCGCTGCTGGCCGGGGCTCAGACCTCCACCGCCAGGTCGTGGCTGATGTGAGCGTGCGCATCTACTCCTCGCTCCTGCCCACCGTCATGGCGGGATCGGCCCGCCAACGGCCACGGCTGGCCCGCGAGTTCAAGACCGCCCTCGCCTCCTACTGGCAGTCCTTCGATACCACCCCCTGAGGCTCGACCACGACCACGACCCGGTCGGCGGCCCGGTGCCGCCAACCTCGACTCGGGCCAGAGCGTGTCGGCGCGAGGTGGGACACCCATCGCCGTCTACGGAGAAGCCGCTCGCGGATCGACCACGTCCTCCCGCCTCGGCCTTGAACGACGCCACGAACGAGCTCGGGGTTCCATAGCCGACCGTCGCCGCCGTGGTCGTCACCGAGGTGCCGTCGGCCAGGCTCCAGGGATCGCAACACCCGCGCCCGCCGATGCCAAGCGGCGAGGGTCATGGCAACCTTGCGTCGAGGTACAGCGCCCGCACCGCGGTACGCCCCCGCGTCTGGACGGTCAGAGACCGCGCGATGTCCCCTCGACCTGGACCGTCCGGGCGATCAGGCGCTGCTCACCGTGCTGCTCGACCAGCTCGACGATCTGCGCTCGGCTCCGCACCCTCACCGACGGTTTCGTGGTCGGTCATCTCATGTTCTTCAAAGACCCGTCCGGCAACGCCGTCGGGCTCATCGAGTACCAGCCCGACGCCGGGTAGGCGCGACAACGGTGGTCTCCCCGAGCAGTTGTCGGCGAGAGGTGGAACGCCCCATTCCCCGGTCGCCTCGTTCCCGAGCCGGTCACCCGGCACCATCCGGGCGCGCTGGTCCTCATGTCCCCAGGAACCCGCCGTAGGGACTCGGTGTCAGATCCTGATCACGCAGACGGGTGTAGTGCTCGCTCTGGAGCAGTGCCGCCAGCTGCCCTCGGCTGGCGACGCCCATCCTCGAGTAGACGGCCTTGCGGTGGTCGTTCGCGGTGTGCTCGGAGATGTCCAGCTCGCGGGCGATCTCGACCATCGAGTGGCCGAGCAACAGCAGGCCCAAGACCTCGCGCTGGCGGGGAGTGAGGCCATAGGCGTTCATCAACATCGCCCCCACCTCGGGCTTGCGTGCCCGGTCGACGATCACGGCCACGGTCCCGTCCCGAGCGGTCAGCGATGACGCAACCAGCGACAGCATGAGCGAGTCGTCGAGGGTGACCATCATCTGCGTGCCCTCCCACTCCGGCCGTTTGCGCAGCGCGGCAGCGGTGGACACTGCCGCAGTGACCAGCTTGTCCCCGCCGAGGTCGAGCCACCGCTGGGCGGGCTCGGTCAGCGCGTCGACCCGACCATCGGGATGGGCGAGCACGATTCCCGGTGGATCATCCAGTGCCCCCGGCTGGTGGGCCGCAGCTCGCAGCAGTGCCAGGCGAACTGCGTCGGCGACCCACGACGAGATCGACGCCAGCACCTCGGACTCGGCGCGGGTGAAGGTCCCGGATGCCCGGTACAGCGACACCGAGCTCCACGCCGTCCCGGCCGTCCACATGATCCCCCGCAACTCGTCGGTGACCCCGAACCCCTCGAGCAGGTTCCGATATCGGCGGGCCCTGCGCAGGTCGCCATCTGTGACCTCGCTGAGGATGGCGACCACCGCTCGATCGGCGAGCAGCGTCTGGACGCTCGCGGGCTCGTCGTCGGTGAACTCCTCGGCGAACAGCCGGGCCTCGCGCTCGGGGTCCTTGTCGATCCCGGTCATGGTGCACGAGGTGAACAGTCCGGTGGCGGGGTCGAGCGTCGACCAGGCCCCCACCTCGAACCCCACGGCAGGACGGAGGAGCTGATCGAACTCGAGGTAGAGCTCGTCGAGATCGAGACCCGCGCGGGCCAGCCCCGCGGCCCGGCGCTCCAGGTTCGTCGATCCCATGTGTCGAACCATAGGTCGCAGCGGTGTGGCGGCCCATCCCCGGAAGTGGGGATGGGCCGGTCGGCTACCGCTTCGTACCGTCAGCTCATGGCACTCACCGAGCAACGCGACGACCCCGACGACCGACCAGCGGCCGCCATCCCGACCAAGGTGAAGGTGCAGCGGTTCTTCGCCAAACACCTCACCAAGCCCGGCCCCCACCGGTGGATGTACTCAGCGACCGGTGGATTGATCGGGGGCCGCCTTCCCGGCGTGCAACCTCGGGTGCTGTTGCTGACCACCACTGGCCGCGTCACCGGCAAGCGACGGACCACCCCGGTCGTCTACTTCGAGATCGGGGACCGCGTCGTCGTGGTGGGGACCAACAGTGGGGCCGACCATGATCCGCAGTGGACCCGCAACCTGGATGCCGACCCTCGGGCCACCATCCAAACGGGACGGAGCTTCCGCCAGGTGCGATCCCGCAGGACGACCGGCGACGAGCGCGCTTGGCTGTGGGAGGAGATCGTGGCCATTCATCCCCTGTTCGCCACCTACGAAGAAGACACCGACCGTGACCTTCCCGTGATGGTGCTCGTACGAGTCGGGGCGCGACGACCGAGCCGTCCGGGTCAAGATGGCGCGGTACACCGTCCGACAGCCTGAGGGAGGACCATGGCCGCAGTGGTGCGGATCGGACTGCTCGGCGCCTCGCGCATCGCTCCGCCGGCAGTGATCGACGCGGCGCACCGCGTCGAGCGCGTTGAGGTCGTGGCGGTGGCGGCCCGGGACCGGCATCGGGCCGAGGCGTTCGCGGCGGACCACGGTGTGGCCGAGGTGTTCGACTCGTACGAGGTCCTCGTGGGCTCCGACCGGATCGACGCGGTCTACGTCGGCCTCCCGCCGTCGGGACACGAACCGTGGACCGTCGCTGCGCTCGAAGCCGGCAAGCACGTGCTGTGCGAGAAGCCGTTCGCGTGCACCACCGCGCAGGCGCTGCACATGGTCGAGGTCGCCGAGCGGACCGGGCTGGTGCTCTGCGAAGCGTTCCACTGGCGCTACCACCCCCTTGCGGCCCGACTCGCGGAGGTGCTCACCGGAGATCTCATCGGCCCGGCCCGCCACATCGAGGCCGCGTTCTCGGTTCCGATCACCGACCTGTCCGACCTCCGTCACGATCCTCGCCTCGGTGGTGGGGCGATGATGGATCTCGGCTGCTACGCCGTGCAGTGGGCCCGGTTCGCGGCCCGTGGTGAACCCGAGGTGGAACGGGTCGAGGTGGTCGAAGGCGAACCGGGCATCGACCTGTCGATGGAGGCCATCTTGCGCTTCGCCGACGGTGCCGAGGCGCGAGTCGTCACGTCGATGGCTCCCGACACCCGTTTCGAGGCCCGGCTCGAGGTGTCGGGTGTCGACGGGACGGTGTTGGTCGACAACCCGCTGGCGCCCCATCTCGGTCATCGCCTCGTGATCGACACCTCCGAAGGTCAGACCTCCGAGACGGTCGAGGGCGAGGCGACCTATGTCCACCAGCTTCGGGCCTTCGTCGCCGCGGTGCTCGACGGAGAGGTCCTGCCCACCGGCGGGGTCGACGCCGTCGCCACGATGAGGATCATCGAGGATTGCTACGCCCAGGCGGGGCTTCCCGTTCGGGGCCACTGATCTGAACCCGGCGGCTCTGGAGCACTGCGGCGGCAGTGCGTTCACCGCTGAACATGGCGCCCTGGATCGAGGCGGTGTCACGGTGGTCGCCGCACACGAAGACCCCGTCGCCGAGCGCGACCCGCCGCTTGGGCGCAAACGGGGGTGTCTGGAGCGGCTGGCCGTGAGGGATCACGTCGGTGCGGAGATGGTCCCAATCCGTGGTGACCGAGCCGAACCAGCGGGCGAGCTGGGCCCGGACCCGATCGGTGAGGTTGGGGTCGAGCGCCTCGGCACCGGGCACCGCGGCGACGATGAGGGAGCGGCCGGGCGGTGCGTAGGTCGGTGCCGCCTCGGTCATCACCATCACGTTGCGGGCCGGACCGCTGGCCGCGCCGTCGAGCATCAGGACCGGACCCGACCGGGGCGCCGAGGCGGTGGCGAACCAGCAGGCCGCGGCGGCTCGCGAGCCGGGATCGGGGACCCGTGAGCCAAGGAGACGATGCGCGGTCGGCCCGTCGGTCGCGACCACCACGGCACGGGCGTCGATGCGCTCACCGCCATCGAGGATGACGCCGGTGTGGGTGCGGGTGGTGGCGAGCTCGCGGACGGGGGAGTCGAGTCGGATCGTCCCGTCGGGAAGGGAGGCGGCGAGCTGGTCGGGGATCGCGCCCATGCCCGAGCGGGGGACCCCGGTGCCACCCACGGCCAGCATGCGCAGGATCGCGTCGAAGCGACGGCGCGACACCTCCAGGTCGGGGTCGAGCTGGATGCCCGAGAAGAGCGGACGCCAGAAGCGCTCGATCATGGTGTCGGAGAAGCCGGCTGCCCGGAGACGCTCGTCGGTGGACATGTCGGGCCGGCGCAACAGGTCGGGCACCGAACGGAGCCCCACGTCGGCGACGAGGCGGGCGAGGCGGAGCTTGTCGGCGAGGCCGCCGATAGGGGCGCCGAGGGTCTGGAGAGCGAGGGTGGGTCGGCGGAGTGGGTCGGCGAGCCGGTGGAAGCGGTCCCCGGTCCACACGTGCGCGCCGGGTTCGAAGGGGGCGACGTCGAGCGCGTCGAGGTCGAGGCGGCTGCGGACCTGGGGATAGGCGGTGAGCAGGATCTGAAAGCCACGGTCGAGCCGGTAGCCGTCGCCCAGGTCGGTACGGACCCGGCCACCCACGCCGTCGGCGGCCTCGACCACCGTGCACTCGAGGCCGGATCGGGTCAGGTCCTGGGCGCAGGTGAGGCCGGCCAGCCCCGCTCCGACCACGACGACGTCGATCATTACCCGAGGCTACGAGGCTGTCACACCATCCCGCTAGCCTCGAACGCATGTTCGATACGCTCGACATAGAGGCCCGCCTCGAGGAGCTGGTGGGCTCGCTGCTCGTCGGTTCCCAGCTGCCCAACGCCGGTGGCCTCGACGGGGCGGTGCGCGGTGGCGAGATGTCGCGGGACCAGGCCGCCGAGATCGCCCACGTGCTGCGCGAGCGCCCCGATCTCGACGCCGAGGCCGAACTGATGGCCGCTGTCTGCCTCGCTCCCCACTCTCGACGGAGCACTCGTCGACCGGGCACTCGACTTCTTCCAGGCCGCGGCGTTCGACGACGCCCGACGTGACGGCATGCGCGAGCCCTTCTCCGCCTATCGAGCGGATGCGCTCGTGCGCATGGCTCGAGCCGCTCTCGGCGACGACGGTGAGCGTGTCGGGTGCTCCTCCGACGCGGGCGACGCCGAGCCCCGGTCCACCCGACCGCGCCGAGGGGTGCCGCGGGCACGGTCGTCGTCGGTGCGTCACGCCATCGTGGTCACGGTCCCACACGCCGCGTTCTGGCGGGGCCACACCACCGCCGGCGAGACCTGCGAAGTTCCCGGCGTGGGGACGGTGCCGGTGTCGGAGGTCCACAAGCTGCTGGACGATGACCCGATCATCAAGACGGTGGTCACCAAGGGCCGCGACATCACCGCCCTCGGAACCGCCACCCGCAGCATCAAAGAAGACCTCCGCCTCGCGGTGGCGCTCAGCAGCGACGGCACCTGTGAGGTCCCCGACTGCGAAGCACGCCGCTTCGTCGAGCTCGACCACGAATGGGAGTACCACAAGGGCGGGCCCACCACCTACGACAACCTCCGACCCTTGTGCACGTTCCACCACGACCTGAGAACCAACCACGGTTACGAGCTCCAGGGCACCCCCGGCAACTACGAATGGATCGCCCCCGACGGCACCGTGCTTGCCGCCGAGCGCTCGGCCACCCCGGTCTGACCTCGGCGCTCCCAGCACTTCCCCCGACTTCCCACCCGTTCCTTGACAACCGAATAGTGCAATGGGACGACGGGCCGGTCAGACGCCGGGTTCCTGGTCGAGCGCGATCCGGTCGAGGAGCCAGCGACGGTTGTAGCGCTGGAGCACGATCGGATAGGCGTTCAGCGCGACGTTGAACGCCATGGTCCACGCCGCGGCCGGCCACCAGCCCTGCACGGCAGCGTGGCTGGCCACCAGCGCCATGGTGGCGAACAACCAGGCGTGGCCGGTCTCGGGTTCGCGTCGGGCCGTAGGATCGTCGTCGTGAGTGAGCCCGAACCGACCCCGACCGGTGATTCCGCAGCACCGCCAACGTGCGCCCCCATCACCTTGTGGGGTAACCCCGTCCTGCGACGCCGAGCCGAGCCGGTCACCGTGTTCGACGCGAGCGTTCAGCGCCTCGTCGACCAGCTCTTCGAGACGATGTACGCCATCGACTCCGGAGTCGGCCTGGCCGCCAACCAGATCGGTGCCCTCCAGCGGGTGTTCGTGTTCGACTGCCGCGACGGGCTGGTCGGCCACGTCGTCAACCCCGTCGTCGAGGTGATCGGACCCGACCTGCAGGACGGGGGAGAGGGGTGCCTGTCGCTCCCTGGTATCGGCATGGACACCGTTCGGTCGCTGCGCGCCCGGGTCACCGGCCAGGACGCCACGGGCGACGACATCGCCTACGAGGGTGAGGGCCTACGTGCTCGAGCCTTCCAGCACGAGACCGACCACCTCGACGCACGCCTCTACATCGACCTGCACCCCGCCCGCACCCGCCGCAAGCTCGAGAAGGAGATGCGGGACTCCGAGTGGTTCGGCCACCACTCCCTCGACCCCGCCTCCGAGCTCTACCGGCGGGCCCAGGGCTTCGACGACGAGGACGCCGAACCGATCGACCCCGTCGAGTAGCGGCACCCGTCCCGGTTGGGGTTGTGTGTCAGGGGAGGTCAACGGGACGTCGCTCGACGACCTCGTCCTCGGCATCCACGTACACGACCTCGAGCGCTGCTCCGGAGCGAAGGCGACGAGGTCCCGTCCAGTCGGGACAACGCCCACATCCCGTTGCTCCAGAACGTGGGCGATCTGGAAGCCCGAGAGCATCTCGTCGTCGAGGACAACGCCACTGGCGACCCGGCCGTGGCCACTGGCGCGGCGCCGTTGTCGGCGCGAAGTGAGACAGCCACCACCATGGCGCCCACCACGACCAGCGCCGCCAAGGCGGCCGCGCCCGCCGCCACTGCTCTCGGGCGCGTTCGCCCACGGCCGGCGCCTTGCGGGCCACCTGGACCTCGGCCGCCACCTCGGCCCCGATCTCGCCGCCGAACCGCGCAGGGTTTCGTACCCATACGGTTGGAAAGTCTTCACGGAAGCACTGGAGCGGTCCGAACGGGCGGGTGGACGGCCACCCGGCGGCACGTCACACACCGGGAACGTGCTGTTCACACCGGTGTTTCGCCGAAGACACCGGAACGTGACACCGCCCTGGCACACTGACGCGGCGGGCGGCTCACGGACAAGGACACGACATGGCGAGCACCTATTGGAAGTTCCGGGCCCAGCTGGCCGACCGCCCCGGCGGGCTCGCGTCCGCGGCCAGGGCCTACGCCGACCTCGGTGCGAACATCCTCGACGTCGACGTTCACCTCCTCGAACCCACCCAGGTGGCCGACGACGTCGTCATCGAGCTGGCCTACTGGGCCGAACCCGGAGCCGTCGAGGCGGCCCTGCTCGCCGCCGGCGCCACCGAGGTGTCGGGTCGTCGCCTCGACCCCCACGAGTTGGTCGACGGCCAGGCCCGGGTGATCGATCTGGCCACCCGCCTCGTCCAAGCCCGCGATGGCGACGCCGAGCTGTTGGCCGTCCTGCCCTCGCTGGCCACATGCGACCTCGCCTGGTTGGGTCCCGCTCCCGGTCTGGCTGCGTCCCCCGCCCAGGAGCACGCGCTCGCCCATCACGAGCCGGTGATCACCCGCGAACCGCTGGCGAGGCTCGGTGGCGACCGCGACGGCAAGGTCTGGGTGGCGGCCATCCCCTGGTGCGTCGCCGGCGACCGCGTCGCGTGTCTCGCCCGCCTCGGTCCACGCTTCTCGGCCACCGAGATCGCCCGGGTCCAGTCGATGCTCGGGCTGGCCGACTCGCTGCCCCTCGCTCACCCCAGCCGCGTCTGAGGCTCGACCCGGGCCACCAGGATGGCGATGTCGTCGTGAGCGACGCCGTCCTGCACACCCAGCGCCGCGGACTCCAGTTCGGCACACATCCGCCCCGCGCCGCGGCCGGCCAGCGGTGCAAGCACCCGTTCCATGCCGTCGACCTCGAACTGGTTGCCCTCGGCGTCGCGGGCCTCGAGCACCCCGTCGGTGACACACACCAGCGCATCGCCGGAGTGCAGGGTGCTGGTGACCGCGGTGACCTGCACCTCGGGAAACACCCCGAGCAGGGTTCCCGGTTGTCCGGCGGCCTCGATGGTTCGGTCGTGGCGCACCAGCAACGGTGGCGGGTGACCGCCACAGGCGACGTCGGCCAGGATCGTGCCCGGTTCGGCGTCGGGTGACGGGTCGTCGCGCAGCCGGATGCAGCCGACGGTGGCGAAGCGGGGGAACCCGCTGGTGGAGTCGGCATCGGCGAGCATGACCGAGTTGAGCTCGGTGAGGATGCTGGCGGGGTTCGAGTCGTGGCTCGACGTCGCCCGGATCGTGTAGCGGGCCAGCGCGGTCAGCGACGCAGCCTCGGCGCCCTTCCCGCACACGTCGCCGATGACCAGGATCCAGTCGTCGCCCACGGTGAACACGTCGTAGAAGTCGCCGCCGATGTCGAGGCCCTCGAACGCCGGGTGGTAGCGCGCCGCCAGGTCGATCCCGGGGATGCGGGGGAGGCGAGGGGGCAACAGGCTCTGCTGCAGGGTGCGGGCCAGCATGGCTGAGCGCTTGCCGGCCTCGGCCACCGCCGCCGCCTGGGCCCGCTCGAGGGTGACGTCGCGGAAGCTCCACAGGAATCCGAGGTACTCGCCGTCGGGGCCCGTGAGGCAGGTGCCGTGGCGGTCGAGGACGCGACCGTTCGCCAGCTCGACCTCGTCGTGCATGCGGTCCGGACGGTCCTCGTAGGCGGCTTTCACCGACGCGACGAACCCTTCGCGGTCAGCGACCCGTTGCTCGGCCTCGGCCAGCAAGGCGTCGTCGCCCTGGGCGACGAGGTCGTCGTCGAGGTCCCACAGGTGCAGGAACCGCTGGTTGTACGCCAGCACCTCGCCGTGGGTGCCGACCGCCAGGACCCCGTCGACGCTGGCCTCGAACATCGACTGGAGCAGCGCCGCCTGGTACCGGTGAGCCGCCCGCTCCAGCTCCTGGGTCTCGAGCAGCTGCGCGTTGCGGACCAGCACCGCCACCCGTGAGCACAGCTGCTCGACCAGGCCGAGGTCGGACTCGGCGAGTCGACGTCCCCCGGTGGTGATGAAGGTGATCGCCCCGAAGGTGCCGTCGGGGCCGATGAGGGGCACGACCAGCCCGGCGGTGAGATCGAGCTTGCGAAGCAGTTGGAGGTGGTGCTCGGACTCGGCGGCCCTGGCGAGCAGCTCCTCGGTGGCTTCGGGAAGCCAGCCGCTGCGTCCCTCACGGATGGCCGCGCCGATGCCGACGGAGTTGTCGAGACGCACCGGGTACTGGTCGAACAGCTGGCGGATGACCTCGACCTGCTGAGGATCGCGGTGGTGCAGCGCGGCGAGTTCGGGCTCGCGTGCTTCGTCGAGCAGGTGTACGGCGCTGCCGTCGGCGAAGCGGGGGATGCTCAACCGGGCCAGCTCGTCGAGCTGGTCCTCGAGGGCGAGGTGCTCGCTGAGCGCGGCCTTGGCCTCGACGATGAACCGGAGGCGGGCCCGCTCCTGCTCGGCCTCGGCCCGAACGGCCGACTCCTCGGCCAGCAGGCGGGCGCGCTCGGCCTCGGCCTCGTGCCGCTCGGTGACATCGCCGGTGACCCCCACCAGCCCCACCACCTCGCCGTCCTCGACGACGGGATGGCCGCGTCCTTGCACCCACTTCGTGTCGCCGCCGGGGCACACCACCCGGTGCTCGACCGTGAACTCGGTGCCGGTGTCGACCGCCTCGGCGATCGTGGCCCTCACCGAGTCGACGTCATCGGGGTGCAGCAGCGCGAGGTAGCTGTCGAAGTCGATGGGGCCCTCGCCCGGACCCAGCCCGAAGATCTCCTCGAGTGCTTCATCCCACTCGACGGTGTCGGCCCGGCGGTCCCACTCCCACACGCCGAGCCCGCCCGCGAGCAGTGCGAGGCGGAGGCGTTCGGCGGTGGTGTCGCCGGCCCCCTGGTCGCCCGCCTGGACGCCGTGCCCACTGTCTGGCGCTTCCGGGTTCACCTGGCGTCACCGCTCCCGTGTGGTTCGACCGCGCCCGCGGTGGATGTGAACGCCCTCATGATACTCGGTGCCGCCGGACCACCGATGGGCGCGGCGGCGTGTGATCAGCCCCAGGGATGGAGACGGGCGAGGGCACCCCCGGCGTGGAGCCGCACGAGCCGGGGCGAGACGGCGTACTGCTCGGCCAGGGCGTCGACGGTGGCACCCGCCGCAAGTCGGGTGATGACCTCGTCCTCGGTGGGTGAGAGGGCGACGGGGGATCGACCGGCCCGGTGTCGTTCGAGCACCGCAGCGGCCAGCGCCTGATCGAGCACCGCCTCGCCGAAGATCAGCTGCTCGATGGCGGCGGCCAGGTCGGTCCCGTCGAGGGGGACCACACCCCCGACCCCAGCGTCGATCAGCTCGTCGGGACCGGTGGAGCCGCCGCGGTCGACCACCAGCACCCGACATGCCGCCAGCGCGGTACCGATGCGGTGGGTCACCTCGACAGCAGACGGACCCCCGGTGCCGGGAGGGTCGGCGATCACCGCCACGTCCGGGGCGCGCCCCAGCGCGGTGGCCACCGCGTCGTCGGCGGCGACGCTGCCGATCCCCAGCAGCGACGACGAGGCCTGGAGCTGCGGCTCGGCCCGCTGGAAGAGATCGTCGTCGCCGACGAGCATCACGGTGAACGACGGTTCGGCGGCGGTCATCGGACCATTCTGCACCTGAGCGCTGCGGTACCGATCACTCGGTGGCGATCGCGTCGAGCACGTTGAGGCCGGCCGCCCGGCGAGCCGGCATGACCGCGGCCAGGACCCCGAGTGCGGCGAACAGCACCGCGATGACCACCAGCGGGGTCACCGGCAGCGAGAACTGGGTGAGCCCCTCGGCCTTGAGCGCCTCGACGAGCACGTAGCTGCTCACGAGACCGAACGCCAGGCCGAGTCCGGTGCCGATCACCGAGATGATCGCCGCCTCCCAGCGCACCGCGGTGCGCACCTGGCGCCGGGTCATGCCCACTGCCCGGAGCAGCCCCAGCTCGCGGGTGCGCTCGTGGATCGACAGCGACAGCGTGTTGGCGATGCCGATGAGGGCGATGATGATCGACAGGGCGAGCAGGCCGTAGAGCACGTTGAGGATGGTATTGAGCTGTGAGGCGATGCCGCCGAGGAACTCGTCCTGGTCCTGGACCTCGACCGTGGGGTACTCGGCAGCGAGCTCGTCGAGGGCGCCACGAACGCTCGCTGGATCGACTCCCTCGTCCACCCGGATGAACACGGTCTGGTCGGTGACGTTGGTGGCGTATCGCTCCCAGTCGTCCTGGTGGAGCACCCGGGTGCCCAGCAGCTGGGGTTGGTCCGAGATCGCCACCACCGTGAAGGTGGCCTCCTCGCCCGAGGTGAACTGGACCGTGAGCGCGTCGCCGACGGCGACGTCGTTGTCGCGAGCGAGGCGGCGGTCATAGATCATGGTGCCGGGTTCGAGGTCGCTCAGCTCTCCTTCGGTCATGGCGACGTTGATCGTCCGCTGGTAGTGCTCGGGGTCGACCGCCGACACGAAGGTGTCGGCAGTCTCGCCGTTGGGCCGCTCGACCCGGGCGAACCATCCCTGCACCGTCGCGACGGCGTCGATACCGTCGACCGCGCGCACCTCGTCGGCGAACGACAGGGGGATGCCGAGGTTGAACCCCGAGGACTGGGCGATGAACTCGGCCTCGATCCCCCTGCTGACCTCGGCGTCGATCGACGCCCGGGCCGAGGCCGCGAACACGTTGATGAACACGACCAGCGCGACGCCGATCATCAGCGCGGCGGCAGTGGACGCGGTGCGCTTGGGGCTGCGCGCCGCGTTCTCGCGGGCCAGCACACCGGTGGTGCCCTTGATGGCGGGTAGGGCGGACCCGAGGAGCCGGGCGAGGGGACGGGCGATCACCGGCCCGAGCACCACCAGCCCCACGAGCAGCGCCAGCGCGGCGAGCCCGACCGACTGCACGGTGTCGAGATCGGGATCGGGTCCGAACGCGGGCAGCGCGGCGACGACCGCGACGACCACGAGCACCACGCCGATGGCGATCCGTAGCCGGGATCGCCCGGAGGTGTCGGTGGCGACGTCGCGCAGCGCGGCGAGCGGAGGGACGCGGGTGGCCCGCCAGGCGGGAACCAGCGCCGAACCCACCGTGACGACCAGGCCGGTGACCAGGGCGGCGATCATCGCCCCGCGGGTGACCGACAGGCCAGTCGTGGGCAGGTCGAGGCCGATGGCGTCGAGCAGTGCCTGGACCCCGATGGCCAGGAGAACACCGGCACCCAGTCCGATGATCGCCGCGACCAGGCCGATGAGCGCCGCCTCGGTCAGCACCGAGGTGAACACCTGCCGGCGGCTGGCACCGAGGGTCCGCATCAGCGCCAACTCGCGACCCCGCTGGGCCACCAGGATCGAGAACGTGTTGAAGATGATGAAGGCGCCGACGATGAGCGCGATGAAGGCGAACACCAGTAGCAGGGTGGTGAAGAAGCCGAGCCCGGCGGCGACCTCGTCCGCGATCTCGTCGGCCATCTCGTCGCCGGTCAGCACCACGCCCTTGGCGTCGGCGGGTAGCGCTGCCTCGATTCGCTGCACCAACTCCTCCTGGCTCACGCCCTCGACACCGCGCACCGAGATCGAGGTGATCTGGCCCGACATCTCGCCCAGCTCCTGGGCGACCGGGAGGGTGACGCCGGCGGTGACGGCGCCGAGCGCGCTGTCGCGCTCACCGAAGCGGTAGGTCCCGACGAGGGTGAAGGTGCGGGTCCCGTCGGGGCTGAACACCTCGATCTGGTCCCCGACAGCGACGCCGGCATCCTCGGCTGCCCTCAGGTTGAGCACCAGCTCGTCGTCGGCCTCGGGGGGACGTCCCTCGACCAGGTTCACCCCCGAGAGTGCCTCGTCGTCGATCCACGACTGCACGATCGTGGGTGGACCGTTCTCGGCGCCGATCGGTTCGCCGTCGTCGCCGAGGACCCGTGAGCGGAGGGTCTCGGCGTAGGGTCCGACCGCCTCCACTCCCTCGACGCCGGAGACCACCTCGATCAGGTCGTCGTCGAGGGGTTCGCGCAGGGTCCCGAACCCGGTGTCGATGAGGACTGGACCCCTGATCTCGGCGTCGGTCTCGGAGTAGACCTCACCGAACAGGTCGTTGAACGACCGGTCGAGGGTGTCGCTCAGGACCATCGTGCCCGACATGAACGCCACACCGAGCAGCACCGACACCGTGGTGGAGATCAGTCGGCGCTTGTGCGCCCACGCCGCCTTCAGACTGGTTCGCAGCATGGATCAGGCGCCGAGCTCGAGGTGCTTCATCTGGTCGATGATGGCCTCGGCGCTGGGATCGGCCATGTCGTGGACGATCTGGCCGTCGACCAGGTAGACGACCCGGTCGGCGTGGCTGGCCGCCAGCGGATCGTGGGTGACCATCACGATGGTCTGGTCGAACTCGTCGACCGCCCGCCGCATGAAGTTCAGGATCTCGGCGCCGCTGTTCGAGTCGAGGTTGCCGGTGGGCTCGTCGGCGAAGATGATCTCGGGCTTGCTGGCCAGCGCCCGGGCGACGGCCACCCGCTGCTGCTGGCCGCCGGACAGCTCGCTCGGGCGGTGGGTCAAGCGGTCTCCGAGACCGACGGTGGCGATCACGTGGTCGACCCAGTCGCTGTCGGTTCCACGCCCGGCGAGCGACATCGGCAAGGTGATGTTCTCGAGCGCGGTGAGGGTGGGCACCAGGTTGAACGCCTGGAACACGAACCCGACCTTGTCGCGGCGCAGCGTGGTGAGCTTCTTCTCGCTCAACGACGTGAGGTCGACGTCGCCGATGTAGACCTGACCGGAGGTGAGGTCGTCCAGCCCTGCGAGGCAGTGCATGAGGGTCGACTTACCCGATCCGGACGGTCCCATGATCGCGGTGAATCGCCTGCGGGCGAACTCGACCTCGATCTGGTCGAGCGCGGTGACCAGGGTGTCTCCTGATCCGTAGGTCTTGGTCGCGTGGACCGCGCGGGCGGCGGCGACGGTTGGCGCCGGAGCTGGCGATGGTTCGGCGACGGTCACCTGGTTTCCCTCTCGACGGATTCGTGGCGTTGGGCAGGTGGGTTCCACCTGCGTCACGGGAGCGTAACGAATCCGCGGGCGTGGTGGTGCTGAGATTCGGGGGCCCGTGACTCGGGTCACCGTGGTGGTGCCGACCCGTATGCTGGCGGGGATGACGTGTTCTGCGTGCGGGTCGCCCACTCCCGAGGGCGCCCGCTTCTGTCCTGCCTGTGGCCACCAGCTCGAGTCGTTGGGCGACGAGCGGCGCATCGTCACCGTCCTGTTCGCCGACCTGGTCGGGTTCACGGCCCTCGCCGAGAGCCGCGACCCCGAACAGGTCAAGCACCTGGTCGACCGCTGCTTCGAGTTGCTCGTGAACGACATCACCAGCTTCGGTGGCCGCGTCGACAAGATCGTCGGCGATGCCATCGTGGCCCTCTTCGGCGCGCCGGTGGCCCACGAGGACGACCCCGAGCGGGCGGTGCGGGCAGCGCTGCGGATGCAACAGACCCTGGCCCAGCGGGCATCGGGGCTCGACGCTCCCATCCGGATGCGGATCGGGATCAACACCGGCGAGGTCTTGGTCGGAGCGCTGCGCGCCGGCGGCGACTACACGGCCATGGGCGATGTGGTCAACACTGCCAGCCGTCTCCAGACCATGGCCCAGCCAGGCGAGATCCTCGTGGGGGCAGCGACCCACGCCGCCACCAACGCGGCGATCGGTTACGAGCCGGTCGGTTCGCTCGAGGTGCGGGGCCGGGGCCAAGGAGTCGAGACCTGGCGGGCGGTGAAGGAACTGGCACCGCCCGGCTATCGCCGCCGCGGCACCCGGGCACCGCTTGTGGGTCGCGAGGCCGAGCTGGGCCTGATCGGCCACGTGATCGACACCGCCACCGACCGGCGTCGCGCCGCGGTGGTCACCCTCATCGGTGAGGCCGGTGTCGGCAAGACGCGACTGGCCCATGAGGTCGCCCAGCTCGCCGAGCAGCAGAAGGGTGCGATGGTCGTGTCGGGGCGCTGCATCCCCTACGGCGAAGCCAACGTGTGGTGGCCCATCGCCGAGGCGATCCGCCATGCCGCCGGCGTCGGCACCGACGATCCCCCCGACGTGGCCCGCGAGCGGATCACCCATGCGGTGGCCGAGGTCGTCGAGCTCGATCCCGACGACGGTGAGGTGGCCCGCCTCGCCAACGGGTTGTTCCACCTGATCGGGGTCGACAGTCCCCTCCGCGACATCGAGCCCCATCGGGCCCGCGAGGAGCTCACGCGGTCGGTCGGTGGGTTCTTCGAGGCGGCGCTCGAACACCGACCGCTGATGCTGGTCATCTCCGATCTCCACTGGGCCGACGCTCCCGTGCTCGAGCTGTTGGCGTCGTTGCTCGAACGCCTGGCCGATCGCCCGTTCCTGCTCGTCGCCACCGCCCGTCCCCCCTTCCGCGAGGCCTGGCTTCCCACCGACGCCCGTCACAACACCATGGTGGTCAACGTCGACCCCCTCAGCCGCGAGGCGACCGGCGCCCTGCTCGACGTGCTGTTGGATGGTCGGCTCGACCCTGAGCTGCGTGAGGCTCTGCTGGATCGCAGCGGCGGCAACCCGTTCTTCCTCGAGGAGCTCGTGGCCCTGGTGGGCGACGGGGCCGGGCTCGACCAGCTCGCCTCCGGAGTCCAGGGCACCGAGAGCCTCCCCGAGACCCTCCGGGGGCTGGTCGCGGCGCGTCTCGATGGGCTCAGTCGCAGTGAGCGTCGGGTCCTCGACGATGCCGCGGTCTACGGACGCGACGGACCCGTCGACGCGCTGGTGCTCATGGCGGCGGCCGATCGGGCGGGGCTCGGCGTGCGCGATGCAGCCGAGGTCCGCGCCGCCGTCGAGGGTCTGGTCGACAAGGAGGTGCTCGTGCTCGACGAGTCCGGGGCGAACTACTCGTTCCGCTCGGATCTGGTGCGCGAGGTCGCCTACAACATGCTCACCAAGGGGGCGAGGGCGCAGCGGCACTGGGGCATCGCCCAGTACCTCGAGAACAACTTCGCCCGCTACGGCGACGTGAGCTCGGGGATCCTCGACGGCTTGGCCTACCACTACGGACAGGCGGCCAGCCTGGCCAACGACCTCGGCGGCGTGCCCGAGCTCCCCGACGACCTGGCCGGGCGCGCGGTGCGGTGGCTCGCCGATGCCGCCCGCCGGGCCGAGGCCGCCGACGTGCACGGCCGGGCCGAGCGCCTGTTCTCCCATGCGGTCTCGCTCCTTCCGCCCGAACCGTCGGCCGAACGTGTCGACATGCTGCTCGGTCGGGCCTGGGAGCGGGCCATGATGCGGGACCTCGACCCGGCCCGGGCCGACGTCGAGGCCGCGCTCGACGATGCCGAGGCGATCGAGTACCGATCCGGTCGGGCCAGGGCCATCCTCACCCGCGGCGCGATCGAGAGCCGCGAGGGCGACCGGGTGGCCTCCATCGCCACCTTCACTGAGGCCCAGGAGGAGTTCGAGGCGTCCGGCGACCGCAAGGGGATGGCCGAGGCGCTGCGTCTCCGTGGCATGAGCGAGCTCTTCGCCGGCGACGCCGATGCCGCCCACCGCTCCATCTCCGACGCGCTCGACGTGTTCGGCGCGCTCGACGACCGGCGCGGCCAGGCGTGGGCCTTGCAGAACTTGGCCTGGTTGGCGTTCCTCGCCGGCCGACCGGGTGAGGCCGACCGTCGCATCAACGAATCGGCCGACATGTTCGAAGAGATCGGCGACGGAGGTGGTCTGGGTTGGGCTCTCGGGCTCAAGGCCTGGGTCCTGTACCACCAGGGTGAGTGGGAGGCGGCCGAGGAGCTGGGGGAGTTCATCCTGGTCGAGGCTCGCCGCCGGGGCGACCGGTGGGCCGCGGGGATGATGCTGGTGCTGTCCGCGTCGCTGCGTCTCTGGACCGGCAGGGCATCGTTGGCCACCACCCGCGCCCAGGAGGCGCTCGAGGTCTTCCAGGAGCTGGGCGATGTCGAGCGCGAGGTGCATGCCGCGTCGGTGCTCGGCCGTGCGCTGCTCGCGCTCGGGCTGGTCGGTGAAGGGCTCAGAACCCTCGATCTGGCCACCGAGCGCGGACGAGGCTACGCGGGCACGGCCGCGTTCGGGCCGACCGCGGTGGCGGCTGCCGCGGTGTCGATCGGCGACCCCGAACGGGCATTGCGGGCCGTGGCCCTGGTTGGGTCCGAGAACCTCGACCCGTCGGTCATCGGCGAGAGCGATCGCATGGTGGCTCTCGGACTGGCGCTGCTGCAGATGGGTCAGCTCGCGGAAGCCGCCGAGCAGCTCGGCGCCGCGGTCGGCACCGAGGGCGACGAGGAGCCCAGCGCCTACGCGCTCAGCGCGCTGGCTTGTGCCCGCGCCGTCCAGGGTCGGGTCGACGACGTCGGTGAACTGGTCGACCAGGCCGTGTCAATCGGTCGCGCCACCTACTTCGATCGGATCACCGCACTGTGCGCGGCCGCTTCGTTGCAGCGCGGACTCGGCCACGGCGAGGACGCCGAGTCGCTGTTCGACCAGGCGATCGATCAGGCCGATCGCACCGACGACCGTGTGGCCCAGGTGCTGGTGCGACTTGCCGACAGCGAGTCGGGCGTCGCCACCGGGCTCGCACGCCCCGACCTCGACGACGAGGTGCACACCCGCCTCGCCGATCTGGGCATCGACGCCGAAGGCTGGCGCCAGGTGTTCCGGGGCGCGGCGCTCGCGGGGGCCGAGGGCCCCGTCGAACCGGTTCGCCGCTAGGACGTTCGGTTCTCAGCGGTTGGGCTGGGGCGTCACCCGCAGGTACGGCTTGACCGGGGTGAACCCCTTGGGGAACTTCTCCTTGGCCTCCTCGTCGGACACGGCCGGGACGATGATGACGTCCTCGCCGTCCTTCCAGTCGACCGGGGTGGCCACCTTGTAGTCGGCGGTGAGCTGCAGCGAGTCGATCACCCGCAGGATCTCGTCGAAGTTGCGTCCGGTGCTGGCCGGATAGGTGATCGTCAGCTTGATCTTCTTGTCGGGACCGATGACGAACACCGACCTTACGGTCTGGTTGTTCTCGGCCGCTGGCGGCACCATGTCGTAGAGGTCGGCCACGTGGCGGTCGGGGTCGGCGATGAGCGGGAAGTTCAGGGCGTGTCCCTGGGTCTCCTCGATGTCGCCGCTCCACGTCCGGTGGTCGTCGAGCGGGTCGACCGACAGGCCGAGCACCTTCACGTTGCGCTTGTCGAACTCGGGCTTGAGGGCCGCGACCCGACCCAGCTCGGTGGTGCACACCGGGGTGAAGTCGGCGGGGTGGGAGAACAGCACCCCCCAGCTGTCGCCGAGGTACTCGTGGAAGTTGATGGTGCCGTCGGTCGATTCGGCGGTGAAGTCCGGTGCGGTGTCGCCGAGGTGCAGGCTCATGGTGGTTCCCTCCGTGGTCGAGTGGTGCCGGGTGGTGGAGGACACCCGGACAACGCGAAGGCTAGCCAGCCGCCACCGAAAACCCGACTCGATGGATCGGGTTTTGGGTCCGCGGACCTGCCGAGCCCGTCCTCAGGCACCGGTCGCGTCGAGCAGCCCGACGATGTGGCGACCGATCGCCGTCGACGCGGTCGCGGCCGGTGACGGGGCGTTGAGCACGTGCACCACCGGCCCGTCTCGCTCGATCACGAAGTCGTCCAGCAGGCGGCCGTCGGGGCCCACCGCCTGGGCCCGCACCCCGGCGTCGGAGCGAACCAGGTCCGCGGGTTCGAGCTCGGGCACCAGGCGTTGCAGCGCCCGCACCATCGCCCGGCGGCTCACCGATCGCCTCACCTCGCCGAGACCCGTGCGCCAGTGGGCGCGGGCGAGGTTCCACAGCGCGGGTGACCCAGCGAGCGACCCCAGCTCGTCGGGGTCGACGTGCCGCCACCGGTAGCCCTCCCTGGCCAACGCCAGCACCGCGTTGGGGCCGGCGTGCACCGACCCGCCGATCATGCGGGTGAGGTGCACACCCAGGAACGGGAAGCGGGGGTCGGGCACCGGGTAGATCAGATCGCGGACCAGGTGGCGTCGCTCGGGCACCAGCTCGTGGTACTCGCCGCGGAAGGCGATGATCCTGGTGTCGGGGTCGGCTCCCGACGCGCGGGCGAGCACGTCGGAGTGCAGCCCCGCGCAGTTCACCGCCCGGCGGGCGCGGATCGTGGCGTCGGCGGTCTCGACCACCACGGCGCCATCGCCCCCGGTCCTGTCGCGGTGCAGCGCCGCCACCGGAGTGCCCAGCCGGATCTCGCCACCGGCCTCGATCACGTCGCGGGCGAACGACGAGGCCACGAGCGTGAAGTCGACGATCGCCGCGGTGGGCACGTGCAGCGCAGCCAGACCCGAGGCGTGGGGTTCGCGCTCGCGCAGCTCGCCGGCGTCGATCAGCCGTGCCCCGATGCCGTTGGCGGTCGCCCGGCGGGCCAGGTCGGTGAGGGTGTCGATCTCGGCCTCGTGGGTGGCGACGATCACCTTGCCGCACTCCTCCAGCGGGAGGTCGCGCTCACGACAGTACGCCTGCAGCTCGGCCCGGCCGGTGGCGACCAGGTTGGCCTTCAGCGACCCCGGCCGGTAGTAGACACCAGAGTGCACGACACCCGAGTTGTGTCCGGTCTGGTGGGCGGCGAGGCGGGACTCCTTGTCGAGCACCAGCACCCGAAGACCGGGCGCGGCGCGCACGGCGGCACGGGCGGTCGCCAAGCCGACGATGCCGGCTCCGACCACCACCAGGTCGGCGTCGTAGGGGGGTGCAGCCATCGTCGGTAACGTAGCGGTCACCCCGTCACGAGGACCCACCTGTGGATCGAAACGCCCCGCTTCACTCAGCACCCAACGAGCTGGCCGGCCTCTCCGAACTGGCCACCTTCGCCGACCTGGTGACCCGCCGTCGCACCAGCAAGCTGGTCGACCGCGGGCAGGGGGTGCCCGCCGAGCTGGTGCTGCGACTGTGTCGGCTGGCGACCTGGGCGCCGAACCACAAGAAGACGTGGCCGTGGCGGTTCTCGGTCCTCACCGGCGAGGCCCGCTCCCGTCTCGGCGAGCTGACCGCCCAGCAGCTCATCGACGAAGGGGTCGACGCCGAAGCCAAGCTCGACAAGGCCCGCACGAAGTTCCTGCGGGCACCGACGATCCTCCTGGTCGCCGCCCGCCCCGACGACGATCCCGAGCTCGACGTGGAGAACCTGCACGCCGTCGCCGCGGGGGTCCAGAACCTGCTCCTCGGGGCCACCGCCGCCGGGCTGGCCTCGTTCTGGGCGTCGGGTGCGCCGCTGCGATCCGACGCCATCAAGGAGCTGTGCGGATTCGATCCACAGGATCGCATGGTCGGGCTCATCTACCTCGGCTGGCCGACCGGCGACGTCGAACCGCCCCAGCGTCCCGACCCCGACGTGACCTTCCTCGACTCCTGACCGATCTCATCTGCTGCCCCGCTGGACCCGTTGGCGTCGGTGCCACTTCACCTCGACCCTGCAACCGGGGGCGGTAGCGTCTCGGGTCATGAGCAAGCTGAAGACCCTAGGAGCGCTGGCCAAGACGGGCGTGCTCAAGCCGATCCGGCCCGACAAGGTCGTGAGGATGGGCAGGGCGGCCAAGAAGTTCGGCTCGTCGCCCGCCACGCCCATCGCCATGGCGGCCCAGCGCTATCCCAAGCGCACGGCGATCATCGACGCCGAGGGCACCCTCACCTGGGGCGAGGTCGACCGCCGCACCGATCGCATCACCCGTGCGTTGCGCGACGACGGCATCGACGCCGACGAGGTCATGGGCATTCTCTGCCGGAACCACCGCGGCTTCGTCGAGGCGCTCACCGTCGCCGGCAAGCTCGGCACCGACGCCGTGCTGCTCAACACCGGGTTCTCCGGCCCCCAGCTCGGCGAGGTCGCCCGCCGCGAGGGCGTCACCGTGCTGGTGCACGACCAGAGCTTCGCCGACGAGGTCGCGGCATCGGGCCTGGACGACGAGATCCGCCGCTACCGCACCTGGACTGGTGCCGGCACCGACGCGGACGGGGGCGACGGCGCCGCCTCGTTCGACGCGCTCGCCGAGACCGGCGTCGACACCCCGGTCGACGCCCCGGCCAGCCACAGCGCGGTGGTGATCCTCAGCTCGGGCACCACCGGCACCCCCAAGGGGGCCAAGCGCAGCATCGACCGCGAGAAGGCCAAGGCGTCGATGCAGGCCAACCTGGCGGTGCTGACCCGCATCCCGGTGCGCTCCGGCGCCGCCACCTTGATCTCGGCGCCGCTGTTTCACACCTGGGGGTTCACCAACCTGCTGGTCGCCTCGATGATGGCGGCCCCCATGGTCCTGCGCGAGCGGTTCGACCCGGCCGATGCCGTCGAGACGATGGCTCGCGAGCAGGTGCGCACCTTCGTGGCCGTGCCCGCCATGCTGCAGCGCATCCTCGACCTCCCCGAAGAGCGGCTGCGCGGCCACGACACGTCGAGCCTCGAGGTGGTGGCGCTGTCCGGTTCGGCCCTGCCCGGTGGCCTGGCCACGCGCTGGATGGACGTGTTCGGCGACAACATCTACAGCCTCTACGGGTCGACCGAGGTCGCGGCGGTGGCCATCGCCGATCCCGGCGACTTGCGAGTTGCCCCCGACACCGCCGGCCCACCGTTGCCGGGGATCGACGTCCGGCTGCTCGATGAGGACGGTGACGAGGTCCCCCATGGCGAGACCGGGCGCATCTTCGTGCGCAGCGGCATGCTCTTCGACGGCTACACCAGCGGTGGCTCCAAGGCGGTCGTCGACGGGTACATGAGCACCGGCGACCTCGGTCACTTCGACGACGACGGCCGCCTCTACGTCGACGGTCGCGAGGACGACATGATCGTCTCGGGTGGCGAGAACGTCTACCCCCAGGAGGTCGAGGAGGTCATCCTCGAGCACGAGACCATCAGCGATGCCGTCGTGTTCGGCGTTCCCGACGACGAGTTCGGGCAGCGCCTGGTGGCGGTGGTGGTCGCCGCGTCGGGCGCCGATCCCACCGAGGCCGACATCAAGGACTGGGTCCGGTCGAACCTGGCCCGCTACAAGGTGCCCCGCGAAGTGCGGTTCCGCGACGAGCTGCCCCGCAACCCCACCGGCAAGCTGCTGCGCCGGGTCCTGATCGATGAGGAGGGCTGAACCGACCGATCACGGTCGACCTCGGTCACCGCCGCCGACGGGGGGCCGGGGCCGGCCAGTATCGGGGATCGACCTCATCGTCGGGCTCGAGCGGGCGCATCAACAGGTCGATGGCGCTCCACGACGTGCGGGACCAGGGGAAGAACACCAGCGGCGTGACCGCGGCGACGGTGACGGTGATCGCGATGAGCGGACCCGCCGGCGGGTCGGGCATCGTCGCCGCGACGCCGACCACGACCGCCAGCAGCAGCGCACCGAAGCTTACGATGGTGTTGATGCCCAGCGCCCCGATCCAGTGTCCCTCCACCCGGTCGAAGCGGAACCCGCAGGTGGGGCAGTGCTCGACCATGGTGAACCACCGGGGAAACAGGCCGCCGCCGCCACAGACCGGGCACCGACGCTTCGCGGCGCGCAACAGCACCCTCGACACGGTCAGCGGGGGCATCGGCTCCGAAAGCGGTCCAGGGTGGTCGTGCACCCGTCCAGTATCGCCGCGTTCGGTCCGGTACCGTCGCCGCGGCAGAGATGACCGGTCAGGGGGGATGTGGACCATGGCAGAGATGGCGATCGGGACGGCCGTGGGCTGGCTCGCCGAACGCGATCCCGACCGACCGGCGGTCACCCACGAGGGCCGAACCGTCACCCGCGCCGAGCTCGACCGCCGCACCAACCGCCTGGCCCGCGCCTACGCCGAGCTGGGTGTCGGCCAGGACGACCTGGTCACCGTCGGGCTGCCCAACGGGATCGAGTTCTACGAGGCCTGCATCGCCGCGTGGAAGCTGGGCGCGACACCGCAGCCGATCTCGGCCCGGCTGCCGGTGCGCGAGCGCGAGGCGATCGTCGAGCTGGCCGACCCGCCGATCGTGGTCGGGGTCGAGCCCGGATCCCACGGCGAACGCAGATGCCTGCCCATCGGCTTCGAGCCGTCCCAGAACCTCGACGACGGTCCGCTTCCCGAACGCACCGCCGCGGCCTACAAGGCGCCCACCTCGGGTGGCAGTACCGGACGCCCCAAGATCATCGTGTCGGGCCAGGCGGGGGTGGTCGACCCCGAGGCGACTCGGCCCTTCGGCGCGTCGCTCGACGGGGTCCAGCTCGTGCCCGGCCCGCTCTATCACAACGCCCCGTTCGTGTTCTCCATGAGCGGGCTCTTCACCGGCAACCACCTGGTGGTGATGACCCGCTTCGACCCTGCGCTGACCCTCGAGCTGGTGGAGCGACACCGGGTCGACTGGATGTTGCTGGTGCCGACGATGATGCACCGGATCTGGCGGCTCCCCGACGACGAGAAGCTCGATCGTGACGTCTCGTCGATCAACGGCATCCTCCACCTGGGTGCACCGTGTCCGCCCTGGCTCAAGCAGGCCTGGATCGACTGGCTCGGGCCCGACCGGATCTGGGAGCTCTACGCCGGGACCGAGGCCCAGGGGGTCACCACCATCAGCGGCCAGGAGTGGCTCGACCATCCGGGATCGGTCGGCAGGATCCGCGAGGACACCATGAAGATCTGCGATCCCGACGGCAACGAGCTGGCGCCGGGCGAGGTGGGCGAGCTCTGGATGAAGGTGCCCGAGGACCGGCCCACCTACCGCTACATCGGCGCCTCCGCCCGCCATCGCGACGGGTGGGAGTCGCTCGGCGACATGGGCTCGATCGATGCCGACGGCTACCTCTACCTCGCCGACCGGTTGAGCGACATGGTCCTCTCCGGAGGGTCGAACATCTACCCCGCGGAGGTCGAAGCAGCCCTCGATGAGCACCCGGCGGTGTCATCGTGTGCGGTCATCGGGCTTCCCGACGACGAGATGGGCAACGTCGTGCACGCGGTCGTGCACCTGCATCCCGGCCACGAGGGGATCAGCGACGACGAGCTGGCGGAGTTCCTCGCCGAGCGACTCGTCCGCTACAAGATCCCCCGTTCGTTCGAGCGGGTGGACGCTCCGGTGCGCGACGATGCCGGGAAGGTCCGCCGGTCGGCGCTTCGCGAGGAGCGGCTGTGACATTCGACCCTTGCCGGGACCCAGGCCCCACCGCATGGTGGACGAAGAGGAGGTTGTCATGATCGACCAGGTGATCGTGCCGCTGGACGGTTCCGAGCACGCGGACCGTGCCCTGCGCCCCGCCATCGAGGTGGCGCGCCGGCTCGGCGCTTCGGTCTCGTTGTTGCGGGCCATCCACCCCGACGACGTCGAGGTCGCCAAGACCGAGCTGAGCGAGCGTCGCGACGAGCACGAACCCCCCGGGTGCGAGCTGATCATCGACACCATGAACGGTCCCGTCGGAGCGATCGCCAGCGCGATCGACGAACACCCCGACTCGCTGGTGTGCATGACCACCCACGGCCGCAGCGGCCTCACCCGGGCACTGCTCGGGTCGGTGGCCGAGGAAGCGCTGCGCGAGGTCGACGTCCCCTTCCTGCTGGTGGGCCCGGGGTACGTGCCCGGAACCGGGCTGGGGTCCTGCGTGATCGTCCCCGTCGACGGCAGCCAGCGGTCCCAAGCGGTCCTGCCCGTCGCCGCCGACTGGTCGACCCGCCTCGAGGTGCCGCTGTGGGTCGTGACCGTCGTCGATCCCGCCAAGGTCGAGAAGGTGAAGGTCGACGGCGGCGACCTCCAGGAGGACGGGTACGTGCACCGCCTGGCCGCCTCGCTGCCCGCCACCGGCCAGGAGCGCGACTGGGAGGTCCTCCACAGCGCCGACCCGGCCGAGGGGATCACCGAGTTCGTCGAGGCACGCAACGGCGGGCTGATCGTCATGGCCACCCACGGCCGTTCCGGGCTCGCCCGCGTCGCACTCGGCAGCGTGGCCAGCCGCGTCGTGCGCGACCACCAGGGCCTCAGCCTCGTCGTCCGTCCCTCAGGCCTCGACGACGGCTGACCGTCGGGAGATCCAGCCACCCCACATCGGAGCCAACCATGATGCTGATCGACAACCGCACCGGGCTCGAGGTCCTCGACCGCGACGAGTGCTTCCGATTGCTGGGGCTCAACGGGGTGGGCCGCATCGCGGTGGTCGACGGCGGCCATCCGGTGATCCTTCCCGTCAACTACGTGGTGGACGCTGAGCGGGTCCTCTTCCGAACCGCGCCGGGCACCAAGCTCGATTCCGCGGTGCGCACCCAGCGCGTGGCCTTCCAGATCGACAACGCCGACCCGATGTATCACACCGGGTGGAGCGTGCTGGTGATCGGCCGCTGCGAGGAGATCACCGATCCGGCGCGACGGGCCGAGATCGAACAGCTCCCGCTGCGCTCCTGGGCCCAGGGTGCCAAGGACCACATCGTGGCCATCGCCGCCGAGGAGGTGTCGGGGCGCCGGGTCGTGCACGTGGCGGAGCGCCGGTAGCGACCACCGGGCAGCCGGCCGCGGGGGTCGGGACGGTCAGGAACCGGCGAGGACGACCTCGACGTCGAGGTCGAGGGAACCGGCGAGCAGCTCGGCCCGCTCGTTCGCGGAGTAGATCTCGAGCGACGGGTCCGACTCGTCCACCGGGATGGCGACGATGCGCAGCGTCCCGGTGTCGGGATCGACATCGGCGGAGACGTCGCGGATCACCAGCGAGTGCGACCGGTCGAGCCCGATGGCCACCCGCAGCAGTCCCGCCAGCACCGACACCGCAGGGCGGTCGGCGTCATCGAGGCCAGCCCACTCGGGATGCTTGGGCTTGGGAGCGCTCTTGCGGTGGTAGCGGGCGATCAGCGCGATCAGCTCGATCTCGTGGTCGGTGAACCCCAGCAGCTGCTCGCTGTTGCGGATCACGTAGTAGGAGTGCTTGTGGTGGGCCGAGTGGTTGATGAACAGGCCGACGTTGTGCAACAGGCCTGCCGCCTCCAACAGCTCGCGATGGTGGTCGTCGAGACCGTGGAGGTCGCGGGTCTCGTCGAAGAGGCCGAGGGCGAGCTCGGTGAGGTGCTCGCTGTGCTCGCGGTCGGGGTCGAGCGCGGCCACGTGCAGGACGCTGGTGCGTCGGAGATCGGACAGGTGGTGCAGCGAGCTCCCCCTGACCTGGTGCAACCGGTCGAGCAGGACCCCTTCACGCAAGGCGAAGTTCGAGACGAGGAGCGACTCGACGCCCATCGCCGCGGCCACCTGTTCGAGGACGATGGCGCCGGCGACGATGATGTCGGCCCGCTTGGCGTCCATGCCCGGCAGCTTCGCCCGCTCGTCCACCGTGGGCACCGACACGAGCAGATCGATCACCCCGGCCAGCTCGTCGGTGGTGAACTCGATGTTGCTGACCGACCGTGGGCGATCGCTCCCGCGCCGGGCGACCGCCATGGTCGCCAGCGTCTCGATCGTCCCCGACGATCCCGCCGCCACGTCGAAGCCGTGGACTCCCAGGTCGTGGACCGCGGGCCCGAGGAACGCACGCACGTACTGGCGGCAGGCGGCCACCTGGCTGGGCCCGGTCTCGTCGCCGGCGAAGAAGCGGTCGGTCAGACGGATGGCCCCCAGCTTGAGACTGCGGGCGTCGATCGTTCGGCCCTGCTCGCCGATCACCAGCTCGGTGCTCCCGCCGCCGATGTCGACCACCAGCAGGCGTTGATCGAACACGGGCAGGGCGTGGAGCACCCCGATGTGGATGAGACGCGCCTCTTCCACACCCGAGATGATCTCCACCTCGATCCCGGCCTCCTCCCGTGCTCGCCGGATGAACACCTCGTGGTTGTCGGCCTCGCGCACGGCGCTGGTGGCAACCGCGGTGATGTCGGCGGCCCAGATGTCGGCCAGCTGACCGAACCGGCGGAGCGCGGCGATGCCGCGGTCGATGGCGGCGTCGCTCAGCTCGCGCATGTCGTTCGCGCCGTGGCCGAGTCGGACGACCTCCTTCTCCTGGGCCAGGACCTCGAACCGCTGATCGGCAGTCGAGCGGGCGACGAGCAGGTGCACCGAGTTGGTGCCGATGTCGATGGCCGCGTGGGCCCGACCGTCGACGGGATCGTCCCGGTCGGCGTCGCCGGTCGCCTCGTCCGGACCGGCGACGACTGTGGGGTGGTTGGGCGAGGGTGGGCTGGTCACCGGGCGTCCTCGCGAAGCCTCCAGCGCCGGTCGACGGTGAGGGGAGTGCCGTCGGCCTCGACCCGACCGGTGGAGACGAGGTGGACGAGGTGAGCGAGCACCGATCGTGCGGCTGCGGGGTGCAGCTTCTCGTCGACGTCGGCGTAGAGCACGGCGACGATGTCGTCGATGTGGTCGTCGCCGGCGGCCAGGCGCTCGAGGATCTGGCGGGTGCGCTCCTCGCGGTGGGCGATCAGCGCGCGGACGAAGGGCTTCGGCTCGGTGATCGGTGGACCGTGGGTGGGCCAGTAGATCTCGTCGTCGCGGTCGAGCAGACGACCCAGGTTGGTCAGGTAGTCGCCGAGGTCGCCGTCGGGCGAGGGGATCACCGACGTCGACCAGCCCATCACGTGGTCGCCGGTGAACAGTGCCCGCTCCTCGGCGAGCGCGAAGCACAGGTGGTTGGAGATGTGCCCAGGCGTGTGCAGGGCTTCGATCGTCCAGCCGTCGCCCTCGATGATCGCTCCGTCGGTGGTGACGACATCGGGCACGAAATCGAGGTCGGATCGCTCCTCCTGCGGGGGGTCGCCGTCGGCGGTGTCGCGCCGGCGGTCGGCCTCGGGATGGGGGCCGAACCCGTAGGTCGGGGCCCGGGTGAGCTCCCTGAGTGCCGCGGCGGCGGGGGAGTGGTCGCCGTGGGTGTGGGTGATGAGGATGTGGGTCACCGACTCGCCGTCGAGTGCCCGCTGGAGGGCCTCGATGTGGGCGGGTTGGTCGGGGCCGGGGTCGATCACCGCCACGTTGCGGTGACCGACGATGTAGGTGCCCGTGCCGGTGAAGGTGAAGGGCCCGGGGTTCTCGGCCACGACGCGACGGATGAGGGGGGACACCTGGTCGACCCTCCCGTAGTCCACGGAGAAGTCCCGGTCGAAGGGCACAGCCACGTCCATCACCCTACGGCCTCGAGGTCCCGGGTCGAGGTGACGGGGTGCGGAGGTGCGTGCCGCGTACCCTGGTGGTGGTGAGGCTCCATCCTTCGAACGCGCTCCACGTCCGGGGCTCGGCCCTACGGGTCGTCGCCGCGCTGGCCGCGCTCGCGGCCCCGACGTTGCTCGTGGGAGGCCTGGCCGGATGCGGCGAGTTCCAGCCGATCGAGTACACCCGGGCCAGCACCACGACGATCGACCCCGCCGAGGATCCTTCGGACCCGGCCGTGGTCGGCGACGAGCCCCCGGAGATGCGCAGCGCCCGCTACACCGTCGAGCCCGGCGACAGCCTCAGCAGCATCGCGACCGAGCTCGGGGTCAACATCGACGTCCTCATGGCCGTCAACAACATCACCGACCCCAACGCGCTGGAGGCCGGGGTCATCCTCCGCGTGCCCGGTCCGAACGACACCGCTCCGGCACCCTGGCAACAGGAGGAGCAGGGCACCCGGTGATCGATCTGCGGTCCGACACCGTCACCCGGCCCACGGCGGCGATGCGCCGAGCGATGGCCGAGGCCGAGGTGGGCGACGACGTCTTCGGCGACGATCCCACCGTCAACCGCCTCCAGGACCTGGCCGCTGAGATCCTCGGCACCGAGGCAGCGCTGTATGTGCCGAGTGGAACCCAGAGCAACCTCGTCGCTCTCCTGACCCATTGCGGCCGAGGCGACGAGTACATCGTCGGCCAGCCGGCGCACACCTACCGGTTCGAAGGTGGCGGCGCGGCGGTGCTCGGCGGGATCCAGCCCCAACCGATCGAGGTCGAACCCGACGGCACCCTCGCCACCGGCCGCATCGAAGCCAACGCCAAACCGATCGACGACCACTTCGCCCGCACCCGTCTGGTGGCCATCGAGAACACCATCGGCGGCCGCGCCCTGCCCATGGGGTACCTGCCGGAGGTGAGCGCCTGTGCCAGCCGGCTCGGCCTCGGCCTGCACCTCGACGGTGCCCGGCTCATGAACGCCGCGGTGCACCACGGGGTGGCGCCCACCGAGATCACCCGCCACGTCGACTCGGTGTCGCTGTGTCTGTCCAAGGGTCTCGGTGCGCCGATCGGCTCGGTGCTGGCCGGGCCCACCGACTTCATCACCGAGGCCCACCGGTGGCGCAAGGTGGTCGGCGGAGGGATGCGCCAGGCGGGGATGATCGCCGCTGCGGGCATCGTGGCGCTCACCTATCACGTCGACCGGCTGGGCGACGATCACGCCAACGCTGCTCGGCTGGCCGAAGGGCTGGGCGCGATCGACGGCGTCGAGATCGTCAGCGTGGCCACCAACATGGTGTTCGTCCGCTTTCCGGCACACCAGCAGGCCACCTTGGCCGAGCGACTCGAGCCCTACGGCATCAAGATCCGGGGTGGTCCGGCTCCGACACCGGTGCGTCTTGTCACCCACCTCGACGTCGATGCCGACGGCATCGAGCAGGTGATCGACACGGTCTCGAAGCTGCTGGCCGACAGCTGAGGCCGCGGTCCCGCGGTGCCCTTGGCCCTCGCCGATAGCATCGGCCCGATGGATCGACACGTGCCACCGGGGATGCCCGACGACGGGTGGCGAGGCCGTCGAGCCGCCCGGGTGGTCCTGATCGATGCGGCCAAGCGGGTGCTGCTGCTGCGGGCCTCGGATCCGGGGCGCCCCGACGGCGGTTCCTGGTGGGAGATCCCCGGCGGCGGCCAGGATCCCGGTGAGACGAGTGAGATCGCCGCCGCCCGCGAGCTCTACGAGGAGACCGGCATCGTCGACGCCGAGATCGGCCCGTGCGTGTGGGAGCAGCACTGCCAGTTCCAGTTCGGTCCCTACCAGTTCGATCAGCGTGAACGGGTGCACGTGGCCTGGTGCGGTATCGAGGACACGATCGAGCCGGCGCACCTGGAACCGCTCGAGGCGATGGCGTTCAGCGGGTCGCACTGGTGGAGCCTCGACGAGCTGCTCGAGAGCGATGTCGCCACCCTGCCGCCCAACCTGCGCCAGCACCTCCCCGACCTCATCGAGGGTCGCCTCCCCGATCCCCCGATCAACATCGGCGACATCGACTTCTGAAGCGTTCCTGAACCGTCGACCCCTGATGTGGCGACGGTCACCGCGACTGTCAACGCGGGGGTGGCCTGGGCCATCATGGCTCCGACCAGTCGGAGGTAGCGGTGACACATCAGATGCGCAGGTGGTACGCCCCGCTCATGGTGGCCGTCGTCCTGCTCGGAGCCTGCGCGGGCGACGACTCCGGATCCGCCGCCGGTGCCTCCGGAAACGACGACGACACCCCGTTCGAGGCGGTCCCCCTGGCCGAGGGAACCCCCAAGCCCGACTTCACCCTCCTCGATACCGAGGGCAACGAGTTCGACTTCCTCGAGGAGACGGCCGGTAGCACGACGTTGCTGTTCTTCGGCTACACCAGCTGCCCCGACATCTGCCCACCCCACCTCGCCCAGGCCGCCCAGGCCCTCGACAAGCCGGGTGCACCCAGCAACGTGGAGGTCGTGTTCGTCTCGGTCGACCCCGAGCGCGACACCCCCCAGGTCATCCGCGACTTTCTCGACTCGTTCGACACCGACTTCATCGGCCTCACCGGCGATCCTGAAGCGCTCTACCAAGCTCAGATCGACACGGGGATCCCTCCGGCGGTCATCGAGGAGCCCGACGCCGACGGCGAGTACCTCGTCGGTCACTCGGGTGAGATGCGGGGCTATGCACCGAACGGGCTCGGCTACGTGACCTTCCCGTTTGGGACCCGCCAGAGCGAGATGTACCACGACATCAAGATCCTCGACAGCTTGCGAACACTCGATGACACGCCGTAGCCGCCCCTTCCTCCCCATCGCCGGCTTGCTGCTCGGCGTGTCGCTCCTCGTCGGTTGTGGCGACGACGACGCTGGCGACCAATCGAACGATGGGACTGTCGAGGTCACCGGTGCCTCGATCGCCCTCCCGGCCGGTCCCAACACCGCCATCTACTTCACCATCGAGAACGCTGGTGGCGACGATCGCCTCGTCGAGGCACGCACCGAGGTCGGCTCCGCCGAGCTCCACGAGACAAGCGCTGGCGACGATGGTCTGATGCGCATGCAACCGATCGAAGGCGTCGACATCCCTGCGGGCGACACCGTCACCTTCCAGGCGGGCGGACTGCACGTCATGGTCTTCGACGTCGCCGAGCTCGAGGAGGGCGACACCGTGCCCGTCGAGCTCGTGTTCGAGGAGATGGGTACCATCACCGTCGATGCGACGGTCACGTCGTATGCCGACGTCGCCGAGGGCTGAGGCGATTCGCCGCCTCGCGACGTTGGCGGCGCCGATGCTGGTCGCGCTCGTGGTGCTCGGAGCGTGCAGCGATGGCGACACACCCGCCAGTCGAGGCCGAGCGGTCGCCCAGGACGTCGGCTGTCTTGGCTGTCACTCCACCGGAACCGACGAGCGGCTCGGTCCTGGTCTTGGTGGCATCTGGGGTGAGGAACGAACCTTCGCCGATGGTTCCACGCGAGTGGTCGACGAGGAGTACCTGCGCCGTTCGATTCTCGAACCGGGTTCACAGGTCGTCGCCGGATTCGATCCGATCATGCCCCAGCTCGCTCTGTCCGATGCGGAGCTCGACGAGGTCGTGGCGTATCTTCGTGATGTCGCCGGTGGCTGATCCTACCGTGTCCCGGCCGACCATCGGAGGTGTGCAGTGACCTGGTGGTGTGTGACCATCACCGAGCCGTGGAGCTGGTCGTTCCGGGCCTACCCCGGCATCTGGCTGTCGGTGCTGTTCCTGCTCGTGCCGTACCTGATCGTCATGATCCGGCGCACCGGCCCCAACCCCGATCGAGGCCGTCGGATCGGCTTCTTCGTCGCTGGCGTCGCCATCTACTGGATCGCCACCGACTGGCCCCTCGGCACGCTCGGGTCTAGCTACCTGGCCAGCGTCCACATGGTCCAGTACCTGCTCTACAGCTTGGGCGCAGCGCCGCTGATCCTGCTCGGGATCCCCGAGTGGATGGCCCGGCGCATCCTCGGCCGGTTGCGTCTCTACCGGGCGGTGCGGCTCATGTCGCGCCCGCTCGCCGCCGGACTCGTCTTCAACGCCGTGCTGGTGGTGACCCACGCGCCCCTCACCGTCGACACCCTGCGCTCCAGCCAGTTCGGCTCGTTCGGGCTCGACCTGATGTGGTTGCTCGCCGGTCTGCTGTTCTGGATGCCGGTCATCTCGCCGATGCCGGAGCTGCGGCCCGTGTCCTACGGCGCCCGCATGGTCTATCTGTTCCTGGCCGGACAGGTGATCCCCATGATCCCCGGCGGGTTTCTCACCTTCTCGGACTTCCCGCTGTACTCGACCTACGAGCTGGCGCCGCGCATTGGTGGCTTCTCGGCCAGCCACGACCAAGCACTGGCTGGTGTCCTGATGAAGCTCGGTGGCATGCCGGTCGTGTGGGGGACCATGCTCGCCCTCATGATCAAGTGGGCTCGCAGCGAGGGCCACATGGCCGACACCAGGCCCAGGTCCAAGTCCAAGGCCGAACCCGCCACCTGAGTCCGAACCCGCCACCAGTGGTTCGCCCGCGGACGCCTCACCCGTCGGCGAGGACCTCGCGCAGGCCCTGCGCGGCACGCCGGCCGATGACCTGGAACGCCACGTGCAGCACCGGATCGGCGACACGCGACGGGCCGAGCAGCGCCAGATCGGCGTGGTAGGTGACACGGGTACCGCCGCCCTCGGTGGCCGCGAAGGTCAAGGTGTCGATCGAGCGCAGCCGGGGGGTCGTGCCGACCAGGACCATGCGGTGGGGTGGGTCCCACTCGGTGATCTCGTACTCGAGGCTCTGACGGCTGCCCGCGGTGGAGGTGACCACCCGGAACCGGCTGCCGAGCCCGAGCTCGGTGTCGGCGTCGTCGAGGTGCTCGGCCTCGACCACACCCGGGTCCCAGTCGGCGGTGTTGGCGAAGTCCGACAGGTACGCGAAGACCTCGTCGATGCCCAGTGCCGTCTCGGCGGTGGTCTCATACGACGCCATGGTCGGATCAGAGCCCTGCGGGGCCCTTGGCCACGTCGGGCACCAGCAGGCTGTCGACCACGTGGACGACCCCGTTGGTGGCCGCGATGTCGGTCTCGGCCAGCGGGACGCCGGCGAAGGTGAAGGTGGCCTCCCCGTCGTTTGCCAGTCGGGCTCCTTCGCCCCCGAGGGTGGTGAGGTACATCTGTACCGACACCTCCTCGGTCAGGACGGGGCGATCGACGACATGGAACATCAGCACCGTCTCGAGCAGGTCTGGGTCGGTGTCGAGGGCCGCGGCCTGGTCGGTGGTGAGCGCTTCGAAGGCGGCATCGGTCGGCGCGAACAGCGTGAACGGGCCGGAACCGGTCAGGATGCCGATCAGTTCGGGATCGAGGGCATCGTCCTCGATGAGGGTGAGGAAGGTGTCGAAGTCGCCCATGTCCTCGAGGGTGGAGAGCGCGTCGACCGGCTCGGGGATCGAGTCGAGCACCTCGTCGATGTCGTCCTCGAGCGATGCCGGGACCAGCACCTGGTCGACCTCGTGGACGATGCCGTTGGTGGCGATGGTGTCGGCGATGGTCAACTCGGCCTGGTCGTCCACCTCGATGATGGTGGTGGGGTCGACCCCTTCGTCAGCGGCGGGCTCCTCGGTCGCCTCGACCGAGATGGTGGACCCTTCCAGGCTGGTGACCTGACCGAGCTCGAGCAGCGAGGCCGAGGTGTGGTTGCCCTCGACGACGTGGTGACGGAGGAGGTCGGCCAGCAGCGCGGTGTTGGCGTCGTCGAGCAGCGTGGCGAGCAGGCCGTCGGGCAGGTCCTCGAAGGCGGCGTCGGTGGGGGCGAAGATGGTGAAGGGTCCTTCGCCCGACAGGTCGTCGCCGAGTCCGGCAGCGTCGATGCCGCCGGTCAAGGTCGTGTAGCCGCCTTCGACGATCGTCTCCACCACGTCGCGGGGTGCGGTGGCGGGGTTCTCGCCGGTGACGATCAGCGACTGCTCGTCCTCGGCGCAGGCAGCGCCGACCACGACCAGCGCGGCGGTCAGGGCGACGATTCGAAGGGCACGGGGGCGCAGCATGGCCCCATTTCTACCGGTTCGGCGTCCGTCGATCCCAACCCTGGGCTGCCGGGCGGCCGTTTCGGGCGTCTCCAGAGTTGGGTAGCGTCGGGTCATGCCTCCTTCGACCGGATCCCCAGGAGTGCCGCGCGACCCGACGCGGGTGGTGGTCGAGGGTGTCACCCCACAGGTTGATGCCGGTCGCTTCGCGGCCAAGTGCTCCGTGGGCGAGCCATTCGTCGTCGAAGCCGACGTGTTCACCGACGGCCACGACCTGGTCGCCGCCGCGCTGTGGGTGCGGGGCCCGGGCTCGGAGGCGACCACCGAGATCCCCATGGAACCGATGGTGAACGACCGCTTCACCGCCCAGGTCGTGCCAGACCGACTCGGACGATGGGCCTACACCGTCGTCGGCTGGGTCGACCACTTCGAGACCTGGAAGGACGGCACCGGTCGCAAGGTCGAGGCCGGACAAGATGTCGAGGTCGAGCTCCAGATCGGCGCCGCGCTCGTGTCCGCCGCCGCCGAACGGGCCAGCGGGCCCGACGAAGCCGTGCTCGCCGACGCCGCCACCGCCTTCGACGCCGGGCGGAGCGACCCGCTCGCCGACACCGAGGTCTCGGCGGCCATGCGCCGGTGGGCCGAGCGTGAGCCCGTCGTTCGCCACGCCCGCACCCTCGAGGTGGTCGTCGAGCGCCAACGCGCCCGTCACGGGGCCTGGTACGAGCTCTTCCCTCGCTCGACCTCAGCGGAGCCCGGTCGCTCCGGCTCCCTCCGCGACGCCGCCAAGCGGGTCCCCTACGTCGCCGACATGGGCTTCGACGTCCTCTACCTGCCACCCATCCACCCCATCGGCACCACCTTCCGCAAGGGCCCCAACAACTCGGTCGAGCCCTCGCCCGGCGACCCGGGCAGCCCCTGGGCGATCGGGTCTCCCGACGGCGGGCACACCGCCATCGACCCCGACCTCGGCACCTTCGACGACCTCTCCTTCCTGGTCGAGGAGGCCGAGTCGCACCACCTAGAGGTGGCCCTCGACCTGGCGTTCCAGTGCTCGCCCGACCACCCCTGGGTCACCGAGCACCCCCAGTGGTTTCGGCACCGCCCCGACGGCACGATCCAGTACGCCGAGAACCCGCCCAAGAAGTACCAGGACATCTACCCGATCGACTTCGAGTCCGACGACTGGGAGGCGCTGTGGGACGCGCTCGCCGACGTCGTGCGGTTCTGGATCGACCGCGGCATCCGCATCTTCCGGGTCGACAACCCCCACACCAAGCCGTTCCGGTTCTGGGAGTGGCTGATCCGCACCATCCACGACGAGCACCCCGGCACCATCTTCTTGTCCGAGGCCTTCACCCGACCCAAGGTGATGTACCAGCTGGCCAAGCTGGGCTTCAGCCAGTCCTACACCTATTTCGCCTGGCGCCAGAGCGCGTGGGAACTGCGCGGATACTTCACCGAGCTCACCACCAGACCGGTCGTCGACTTCTTCCGCCCGAACGCCTGGCCCAACACCCCCGACATCCTCACCGAGCAGCTCCAGCACGGTGGCCGCCCGGTGTTCATCCAACGTCTCGTGCTCGCCGCCACCTTGTCGGCGAACTACGGGGTCTACGGTCCGGCGTTCGAGCTGGTCGAACAGGTCGCGGTACGGGCGGGAAGCGAGGAGTACCTCGACTCCGAGAAGTATCAGCAGCGCACCTGGGACCTCGAGGCGCCCCACAGCCTCCGCGGCCTCATCGCCATGGTGAACCGAATCCGCCACGACCACCTGGCCCTCCAACAGGACCGCACCCTGCGGTTCCACCCCACCGACAACGACGCGCTCCTGTGCTACTCCAAGACCACCTACGACGGATCCGACCCGATTCTGGTGGTCGTCAACGTCGACCCCGAGCATCGCCAGGCCGGATGGGTCGACCTCGACCTCGACTCGCTCGGCCTCCCCCACGACCGGCCGTTCGAGGTTCACGACCTGCTCGGCGGGGCACGCTACAGCTGGGTCGGCGCCAACAACTTCGTCGAGCTCGATCCCCAGAGCCTGCCCGCCCACATCTTCTCGGTGGTGGCACTGTCGGGTGCCGAGCCTGACCCCTCGCGGGTCACTTGAACCAGCAGCACGATCTGCCCGCCTACCTCCAGGGAACTCGCACATGACCCTCGTGGACGATCCAGAGTGGTATCGCGACGCCATCATCTACGAGCTGCACGTGCGCAGCTTCGCCGACAGCAACAACGACGGCGTCGGCGACTTCGCCGGGCTCACCTCCTCGCTCGACTACCTGAGCGACCTCGGCGTCACCGCCCTCTGGCTGTTGCCGTTCTACCCGTCACCGCTGCGCGACGACGGGTACGACATCGCAGACTACAACGGCGTCAACCCGTCCTATGGCACGCTGCGCGACTTCCGCCGGTTCCTCAAGGCCGCCCACGAGCGCGGCCTGCGGGTCATCACCGAGCTGGTGATGAACCACACCTCCGACCAGCACGAGTGGTTCCAGCGGGCCCGGCGTGCACCCAAAGGCTCGAAGTGGCGTGACTTCTACGTCTGGGAGGACACCCCCGAGCGCTACCCCGACGCCCGCATCATCTTCCAGGACTTCGAGACGTCGAACTGGACCTGGGACCCGGTGGCGGGCCAGTACTACTGGCACCGCTTCTACTCGCACCAGCCCGACCTCAACTTCGAGAACCCCGCGGTGCGCAAGGCCATGTTCGCCACCCTCGACAAGTGGTTCCAGATGGGTGTCGACGGGGTGCGCCTCGACGCCGTGCCCTACCTGTTCGAGCGAGACGGCACCAACTGCGAGAACCTCCCCGAGACCCACGAATTCCTGAAGGACCTGCGCACCCACGTCGACTCCAAGTGGGACAACCGCATGTTCCTGGCCGAGGCCAACCAGTGGCCCGAAGACGCTGCGGCCTACTTCGGCGACGGCGACGAGTGCCACATGAACTTCCACTTCCCGGTCATGCCCCGGTTGTTCATGGCGATCCGCCAGGAAGAGCGGCTCCCGATCGTCGACATCCTCGAGCAGACGCCAGCGCTGCCTCCCGGCTGCCAGTGGGCCACGTTCCTGCGCAACCACGACGAGCTCACCCTCGAGATGGTGACCGACGAGGAGCGCGACTACATGGTGCGGGCCTACGCCAACGATCCCCAGATGCGGATCAACCTCGGCATCCGCCGGCGGCTCGCGCCGTTGTTGCAGAACGACCGCCGTCGCATCGAGCTGCTGAACGGGCTGCTGTTCTCGCTGCCGGGCACCCCCGTCGTCTACTACGGCGACGAGATCGGCATGGGCGACAACGTCTACCTCGGTGACCGCGACTCGGTGCGGACGCCCATGCAGTGGAGCCCCGACCGCAACGCCGGCTTCTCCCGTGCCAACCCCCAACAGCTGTTCCTGCCACCGGTGATCGACCCCGAGTACCACTACGAGACCATCAACGTCGAGCACCAGCTCCACAACCCCAACTCGCTGCTGTGGTGGACTCGCCGGCTGATCTCGCTCCGCAGGCGTCACCGGGTGTTCGGCCGCGGCGACCTCGAGTTCGTCGAACCCGACAACCCCAAGGTCCTCGCCTTCACCCGCACCCTCGAGGAGGACGGCAACACCTCGCGCCTGTTGATCGTGGCCAACCTGTCCCGCCACCCCCAGCCGGTCGAGCTCGACCTGCGCCACCTCCAGGGACTCCAGCCGGTCGAGATGTTCGGCCACACCCGGTTCGCTCCCATCGGCGAGCTGCCCTACTACCTCACGCTCGCGCCCTACCAGTTCTTCTGGTTCGACCTCGAGCCGGTGCGGACCGTCGACGGACCGATCGCCACCGACTGGGAGCCGCCGGTGGTCACCGTCGAGCGCGACTGGCACGAGCTGTTCACCGCCGACCGGCAGACGAAGCTGGCCGAGGTCATCCCCACCTTCCTGGCCGAGCGGCGCTGGTACGCGGGCAAGGACCGCACTGTGCGCGACGTCCGCCTGGTGGACACGCTGCCCATGGGTGGCACCAAGCGCCGCCCGATCGGCTACATCGTGATCGCCGAGGTCCGCTACGTCGGCGCCGACCCCGAGACCTATCTCCTCGCGTTCGCCGACGCGTCAGGCGAGCGAGCGGCCGACCTGCTCACCTACCGTCCCGAATCCGTCGTCGCCCAGCTCGAACGACGCGGTGGCGCCGATGCAGGGCTGCTCATCGACGGCGTCGCCAGCGCCGACTTCTGCACCACGCTGCTGCAGTCCATCTCGCGGCGTCGCGAGCACAAGGGGCGGGCCGCGTCGATGATCGGCCAGAGCCGCCCCGAGCTCCGTCGCCTCGTCGACGCCGGCGAGCTCGAACCCAAGCTGATCGGGGTCGAGCAGAGCAACACCTCGGTCATCTACGGAGATCAGGTGCTGGTCAAGCTCATCCGCCGACTCGTCGACGGCACCAACCCCGAGCTCGAGATCGGCGACGCGCTCACCACCGCCGGGTTCGCCCACATCGCCAAGGTCCTCGGCGCCCTCGAGTACCGGGGACGCCAACAGCACGCCACCATCGCGGTCGCCCAGGAGCTCGTCAGCCACGAGTCCGACGCCTGGACGCTCGCGGTCGATCTGCTCGGCCGCTTCTACGAACAGGTGGTCACCGAAGACGACGGCCTCGACGCACTGCCCCATGCTCCCGATCCCTTGGGCGTCGACACCATCGAACCGCCGGATGTGGTTCGCGACCTCATCGGGTCCTTCATCGAGCCGGTCGACCGGTTGGCGCTCCGCACCGCCGAGATGCACCTCGCCATGGCGTCGGTCCCCGACGAGGCCTTTGCCACCGAGGCGTTCTCGACCCTCTACCAGCGGTCGCTCTACCAGAGCTTCCGCGGCCAGGCCCGCTCGACCCTCGCCGCCGCCCGGCGCAAGCTTCGCGCCCGCCAACGACCGCTCGCTCCCGAGGTGGCCGAGGACCTCGCCCGCCTCATCGAGGCCGAGTCGGCGCTGATCGAGCGCTTCCACGGGGTGCGCGCCCACCGAGTCGACACCCGGCGGGGCCGGATCCACGGCGACTACCACCTGGGGCAGGTCCTGTGGACCGGTCGCGACATGGTCATCATCGACTTCGAGGGCGAACCGGCCCGATCCATCGGCGAGCGGCGCATCAAGAAGTCGCCGCTGGTCGACGTCGCCGGCATGATCCGCTCATTCCACTACGCCACCAGCGTCGCCCTGTTCGAGCAGGCCGAGCGGGGCGTCATCCCCGAAGACGCCGCAGCCACCCGGCCCGTCGAGGTGTGGGGCGACTGGTGGCGCCAATGGGTCGAGGCCATGTACCTGCGCCGGTACCTCGACGTCGCCGCGGGATCGGGCCTGGTGCCCGACGACCCCGACGACCTTCGCCTGCTGCTCGACGTGTACGGGTTGGAAAAGGCGCTCTACGAGTTGCGCTACGAGTTGCAGTACCGCCCCGAGTGGGTCCCGATCCCGCTCGGCGCGATCCTCAGGAACCTCGACCGGGAGCCCGTGGCGTGATCGACGCCGCACTGGCCGAGCTGGCCCAGCGATGGGGTGTCCAGACCGGCTACTGGGACGTCTCCGGCACGTGGCACGACACGCCGGTCGAATCGCTGGTCGCCGTGCTCGGCCAGCTCGGCGCGCCGATCACCACCCCCGACGCCGCCGTCGACGCCTGCCTCGCCCACCGACGCTCGATGTTCGAGCACCCGATCGAGCCGGTGTTCACCGTGGCGGCGGGCGACCTGCTGGCCTTCGAGCTGCGCCTACCGGCCGGTACCGACGGGCGGGTGCCGGTCACCGTCGTCACCGAGGACGGCGCGACCCACAGCGACCTCGTGTCGCTGGCCGCGGTCGAGCCCCACACCCGTCACGAGGTCGACGGCCGCTCCTGGGACGTGCGCTGGGTCGTCACCGCGCTGGCCCTCCCGGTCGGCTACCACCGCGCGATCGTCGAGGTGTCCGGCGTCGAGCACCGAGCCACGGTCCTCGCGCCGCCGCCCGGGCTGCCCGCCTTCCGGGGTGCGCCCGGTTGGGGAATCTTCGCCCCGACCTACGGGTTCGTCCCCTCCGGTCGGCCCGGGATCGATCACCTCGGCATCGGCCACATCGGCGACCTGGGCGCGCTGGCTGCCGGGCTCGCCCCGCTCGGGGCGCGGGTGGTCTCCACGTTGCCGCTGCTGGCCACCTTTCTCGACGAGCCGTTCGAGCCCAGCCCCTACTCGCCGATCAGCCGGCGGTGGTGGGGCGAGCTGCACCTCGATCCCACCCGCCTGCCCGGGCTGGCTGATAGCCCCGATGCGCAGGCCTTCGTCGCCTCGCGTCGCGTCGAGGCCGCGGCCGCCGACCTCGCGGCCCAACCCTTGGTCGACCACCGGGGCGCTGCCCGGCTGATGCGCGACCTGCTCGACACCCTGGTGGCCGACCTGGCGGGCGCCGAGGGGCCGACCGCAGCCGCGCTCGAGCGCTTCGCCGCCGACAATCCCGAGCTCGACCGCTACGCCCGGTTCCGGGCGCTGGTCGAACAGCACGGTCAGGACTGGGGAGCGGTGCGAGCGTCGTGGGTCGGCCAGGACATCGGCGCCGGCGACGTCGACCCGGCCGTCGTCGCCCGTCACCGCTACATCCAGTTCGCCGCCGATCAGCAGTTCGGCCAGCTCGATCGGCAGCTGCGCTCCCGCGACCAGCTGCTCGCCCTCGATCTACCGCTCGGGGCCAACCCCGACGGCTTCGACGTGTGGGCCAACCCCGGCGACTACGCGGACGGGGTCGCCACCGGTGCGCCACCCGACGATCTCTTCGCCGGTGGCCAGAACTGGGGCTTTCCCCCGGTGCACCCCATCACCAGCCGGGCCCGCGCCCACGACGAGCTGGTGCAGGCGGTCCGACACCACATGGGCCACAGCGGGCTGCTGCGCATCGACCACCTCATGTCGCTCGAGCGGCTGTGGTGGATCCCCGACGGTGCCTCGGCCCGCGACGGCGTCTATGTCCGGTACCCCACCAACGAGCTCATGGCGGTCATCGCCATCGAGGCGGCCAGGGCCGATGTCATGGTGCTGGGCGAGAACCTCGGTACCGTGAGCGACGAGATCAACGCCACCATGGAGCAGTGGCAGATGCTCGGGATGTACGAGCTGCAGTTCGAGGCCTGGCGGGCCGAGGAGCAGGGCCGCATCAGCGAGCCGGCGCCGTTCACCGTCGCCGGGCTCAACACCCACGACATGCCCACCTTCGCCGGTTGGTGGGAGGGTCACGACATCATCGACTCGGTCGACCTCGGGCTCATCGAGCCCGGCGAGGCTCCCGCCCGTCTCGATGAGCGCCGGGCCCAGATCGCGGCCTTGGCTGGTGTGCTCGGACGCGAGCTGGGCGCCGAGGTGGCTGCCGAACCTCGTGAGGTGCTGGCGGCCGCCCTGGAATGGCTCGGCGGCACACCCGCGCAGGTCGTGCTCGCCAGCTTCGAAGACCTCTGGCTCGAGGAACGGCCCCAGAACGTCCCCGGCACCCACGACGAACGCCCGAACTGGCGTCGCCGCTTCGCACTCCGCCTCTCCGACGCGCTCGACGACCCGACTGTCGTCGGCACGCTCGAGGCGCTGCAGCGAGCCCGCACCGATGTCCCCACCCCCACGGAGGACCAGCAGTGACCACGCCCGAACCCGGATCGATCTTCGGCTCCGACCCGCCCTCGAGCTCCGCGCCGAGCTCCTCGTCGAGCCCGTCCCCAGGTGCATCGTCGAGCGGCGGTGCCGAACCCACCATGCTCGGCGATCACGACCTGCACCTGTTCAACGAGGGCACCCATCGCTACCTCCACCGCCATCTCGGCGCCCACCCGATCGAGCACGAGGGTCGGCCCGGCACCTGGTTCGGCGTGTGGGCACCCAGCGGCCGAGAGGTGTCGGTCGTCGGCGACTTCAACCAGTGGGACCCGGCCGCCGACCCGCTGCGTCCCCGAGGAGCATCGGGGATCTGGGAGGGCTGGATCCCCGGCATCGGCGCCGGGACGCTCTACAAGTACAGCATCGTCGGTCCGTCCGGCCGTACCTTCGAAAAGGCCGATCCCTTCGCCACGCTGGCCGAGGTCCCGCCCAACACCGCATCGGTGATCTGGAACCTCGACTACACCTGGCGCGACGACGACTGGATGTCGACCAGGGCCGAGCACAACGCGCTCGATGCCCCCATCTCGATCTATGAGGTGCACCTCGGGTCGTGGGGAAAGGTGGCGGGAACGGACAGTCGATTCCCCACCTACCGCGAGATCGCCGAGCCGCTCGCCGATCACGTCGAGGCCCACGGCTTCACCCACATCGAGCTGATGCCGGTCATGGAGCACCCCTTCTACGGGTCGTGGGGCTACCAGTGCACCGGCTACTTCGCTCCCACCAGCCGCTACGGCTCGCCCCAGGACCTCATGCATATGGTCGACCTGCTGCACCAGCGAGGCATCGGCGTGCTCGTCGACTGGGTGCCGTCGCACTTCCCCGCCGACGCCCACGGGCTCGGCTACTTCGACGGCACCAACCTGTTCGAGCACCAGGACCGTCGCCTCGGCCACCACCCCGACTGGGACAGCCTCATCTTCAACTACGGGCGTCACGAGGTGCGGGCGTTCCTCATCTCCTCGGCCGTCTCGTGGCTCGACCGCTACCACATCGACGGGATCCGGGTCGATGCCGTGGCCTCGATGCTCTACCGCGACTACTCACGCAACGACGGTGAGTGGATCCCCAACGAGTACGGTGGTCGCGAGAACCTCGAGGCCATCAGCCTGCTGCGCGAGATGAACAGCGCCACCTTTGCCGAGTTTCCGGGAACGACCACCTTCGCCGAGGAGTCCACCGCCTGGCCGATGGTGTCGCGGCCGGTCTACGTGGGCGGCCTCGGGTTCGGGTTCAAGTGGGACATGGGCTGGATGCACGACACGCTCCAGCACTTCCAGCGCGATCCCATCCACCGCCAGCACCACTATCACGAGCTCACGTTCCGCGGCGTCTACTACTCCACCGAGAACTACACCCTGCCGCTGTCCCACGACGAGGTCGTGCACGGCAAGGGCTCGCTGCTCAACAAGATGCCGGGTGACCGGTGGCAGCAGCTGGCCTCGCTGCGGCTGCTCTATGCCTACCAGTGGGCCCAGCCGGGCAAGAAGCTGCTGTTCATGGGGTGCGAGCTCGCCCAGGAGACCGAGTGGAACCACGAGGCGACCTTGGAGTGGGAGCGTCTCGACGATCCCTCCCACGCCGGTGTCGCGCGGGTCATCGCCGACCTGAACGAGCTGTACCGCTCACTGCCCGCCCTGCACCAACAGGACTGCGCCGACGAGGGGTTCGAGTGGGTCGAGGCGTCGGACACCACCAACAACGTGGTGGCCTTCCTCCGCCACGGCGTCTACGACGAGGCCACGCCTCCGGTGCTGGCGGTGTTCAACCTCGCCCCCAACGTTCAGTACAACTACCGCTTGGGCGTCCCGAGCGCCGGGTTCTGGGTCGAGCGCCTCAACACCGACGCCGAGCTCTACGGCGGCAGCGGGGTCGGCAACCTCGGCGGTGTCGAGTCGCTGCCGGTGCCGAGCCACGGGCGCTACCACTCCGTGGTGCTCACCCTGCCCCCGCTCGGAGCCCTCTACCTCCAGCTCGACCGGCCGGATTGACCGTCCCGACCGCCGCCGCATGGCCGATGACGTGTCTACGGCCCGATCTGCGGGTAGAACGGAGGGGTGACGATGAGTGACGACACCCCCTCCTGGGAGCCCCAGGACCAGTCCGACAGCGCGGTGCGTGCAGATGGTGAGTACCTCGTCGCCATCGTGTTCGACAAGCCGGGCCGCGCGTCGGAGGTGCTGGTCAACGTCATGAACCTGGCCCAGGAGGGCGCGGTGCGCCTCTCCGACGCGGTGATCATCTCCAAAGATGCCGAAGGTCGCGGCCGGGTGCAACAGACCGTCGAGATCACGCCCGGTCGGGGGGCGCTCATCGGTGGTTGGCTCGGCCTGTTCGCCGGGCTGTTCCTCGGACCCCTCGCCATCGCCGGCGGTGCAGCTGCCGGGGCCGTCTACGGCAAGCTCAGCGACCGTGGCCTCGACGACGGCTGGATCAAGCAGATGGCCGAGTGGCTCGAGCCGGGCGGTTCGGCACTGCTGCTGTTGTGCGCCATCGACGATCAGCCTGCGCTGGTGCGTGAGCTGCACCGCTACGAGGGCACGCTGGTCACCACCGACCTGCCGGCCCACATCCGCTCCGAGGTCGAGGACGCGCTGCGCGACCACCTGGCCGAAGCGCCTCAGCCCCAACCCTGGACCCCGCCCGCTTCCTAGTGGTCCGTCGCGCTCTCGAGCAGAACCGCTACACCGAGGCGTGGCAGACCTTTGGCGCCACCGCGCCCCGCCCTCGGGCCATCCTCGCCATCTCGGCCCACTGGTTCATCGGCGCCACCGCGGTCACCGCCATGGAGCGGCCCGGAAGCATCCATGACTTCTACGGCTTCCCCCAGCAGCTCTTCGACGTGGAGTACAGCGCTCCGGGTTCGCCCGAGCTGGCCGAGGAGGTCGCCGAGGTCGTCAAGCCAACTTGGGTGGGACAGGACGCCGACAGCTGGGGACTCGACCACGGCACCTGGAGCGTGCTCACCCACGCCTTCCCCGAGGCCGACGTGCCCGTGGTGCAGCTCTCGATCGACGCCACCAAGCCCCTCAGCTATCACGTCGACCTGGGCGCGCGCCTGGCCCCCCGCTTCGCGATCGGGGCGTGCTGATCGTCGGGAGCGGCAACATCGTCCACCACCTCGGCATGATCGACTGGGGCAAGCCCGACGCGGCCTTCGACTGGGCCCAGCGCTTCAACGAGGCAGCGCTCGATGCGCTGCGGGGCGACGACCCCACCTCGATCGTCGACCTCGAATCGCACCCCGACTACGCGCCGGCGGTGCCGACCCCCGATCACTTCCTGCCCGTCGTCTAGCTGGCCGGACTCGCCGCCGCGACTGGCGAACCGACCGCGACCCTCGTCGACGGCTACGCCTACGCCTACGGCTCGCTGTCGATGACCTCGCTTGCCCTCGGGGCCTGACCCCTATGTCGAGCCCGAACCGATCTGTGAGTGGTTTCCAACCCATGCGGTTGGAAAGTCTTCACAGAACGGACTCGAGGCGTCGACGGTAACTTCAACCGGCGAGCGCGCCCAGCCGATCGATGGCCGACTCGAGCACCTCGGTGCGCTTGGTGAAGGTGAACCGCACCAGGTTCCGTCCCCGATCGGGGTGCTGGTAGAAGACCTCGCAGGGCACCGCCACGACCCCGCATCGCTCGGGTAGCTCGAGGCAGAACCGGCGCCCGTCGCTCGTGCCGAACGGCAAGATGTCGGCGACCACGAAGTAGGTGCCGGCCGGTCGGTACACCTCGAAGCCGACGTCGGCCAGGCCGTCGCACAGCAGATCGCGCCTGGCCCGCAGGTCGGCGGTCAGCCCCTCGAAGTAATCGTCACCGAGCCGGAGCCCGACCGCGGCTGCGTGCTGGAACGGCCCACCGCTGACGTAGGTGAGGTACTGCTTGACGGTGCGGACGGTGGCCACCAGCTCGGCGGGCCCGGTCACCCATCCGATCTTCCAGCCGGTGAACGACAGCGTCTTGCCCGCGGACGAGATGGTGAGGGTTCGCTCGTCCATCCCGGGCAGGGTCTCGAGAGGGGTGTGGACCCCGTCGAACACCATGTGCTCGTACACCTCGTCGGTCACCACCAGCACGTCGTGCTCGACCGCCAGGCGAGCGACGTGGGCCAGCTCGTCCGGTGCGAACACCTTGCCCGTGGGGTTGTGGGGCGAGTTGAGCAGGATCAGCCGTGTGTCGGGCCCGATCGCGTCCTCGAGCTCGGCCGGGTCGTAGTCGAACTCGGGTGGTCGCAGGGTGACCGTCCGCAGGGTCGCCCCGGCGAGGGCGACGGTGGCGGCATAGGAGTCGTAGTACGGCTCGAAGGTGACGACCTCGTCGCCGGGTTCGCACAACGACAAGATGGCGGCGGCGATGGCCTCGGTGGCCCCCGCGGTGACCAGCACCTCGGTGTCGGGATCGAGGTCGATGCCGTAGAAGCGGTGCTGGTGGTCGGCGACGGCGTGGCGAAGCTCGGGGATGCCGATGCCCGGCGGGTACTGGTTGTGGCCCGACCGGATGGCCTCGATCGCAGCGTCGGAGACCTGGATGGGGCCGTCTGTGTCGGGGAACCCCTGACCCAGGTTGATGGCCCCGGTCTCGACGGCCAGGGCCGACATCTCGGCAAAGATCGTCTCGCCGAACCCCCGCATCCGCTCGACCAGGTACCTCGGTGTCACTGGTTGACGATCTCGCGCAGCACGACGACCGACCGTCCGGTGAGGTGGATCGCCGACCCGTGGTGGAACACCAGCCCCCGGTAGTCCTCCTCCTCGGGCGGGATGGCGTCGGCGGTGTCGAACAGGACCTCCCATGCCTCGGCCCATGCTCCGCCCGGCAGCGTGAACGTCGCGCTGTTGCGGTCGGCGTTGAAGAGCACGAAGAAGCTCTCGTCGAGGATCCGCTCACCCCGCTCGCCGCGGTCGGTGATGCCCTCGCCGTTGAGGAACACCGTGAGCGATCGGGCGTAGCCCTGCTGCCAGTCGTCGTCGGTCATCGGCACCCCGGCGGGAGTGAACCACGCCACATCGGGTGCGTCGCTGCCCGGGGTCATCTCACCGGCGAAGTGCCCGCCCCGCCGGAACACCGGGTGGCGGGCACGCAGGGCGATGAGCGCCTGGGTGTAGGTCAGCAGCTCGTCGTCCTTGCCCTGCCAGTCGACCCAGGAGACCTCGTTGTCCTGGCAGTAGGCGTTGTTGTTGCCCCGCTGGGTACGTCCGAGCTCGTCGCCGGCCAACAGCATCGGCACGCCCTGGGAGAGGAACAACGTGACCAGGAAGTTGCGACGTTGGCGGGCCCGGAGCTCGTTGATCGCGGCGTCGTCGGTGGGTCCCTCGATCCCGCCGTTCCACGACCGGTTGTGGTCGTCGCCGTCGCGGTTCTCCTCGCCGTTGGCCAGGTTGTGCTTCTGCTCGTAGGACACGAGATCGGCGAGGGTGAACCCGTCGTGGGAGGTGACGAAGTTGATCGAGGCGTGCGGCCGGCGACCCGACGCCTGGTACAGGTCGGCGCTGCCGGTGAACCGTGAGGCGAACTCGGCCAGGGTGGCCTCGGCGCCTCGCCAGTAGTCGCGGACGGTGTCGCGGTAGCGGCCGTTCCACTCGGCCCACAGCGGTGGGAAGTTCCCGACCTGATAGCCGCCCTCGCCCAGATCCCACGGCTCGGCGATGAGCTTCACCCTGCTGATCACCGGGTCCTGCTGGATGATGTCGAAGAAGGCGGACAGCCGGTCGACGTCGTGCAGCTCGCGGGCAAGGGTCGCGGCCAGGTCGAAGCGGAAGCCGTCGACGTGCATCTCGGTGACCCAGTAGCGGAGGCTGTCCATGATCAGCTGCAGCACGTGGGGATGCTGCATGTTCATGGTGTTGCCGGTACCGGTGTAGTCGAGGTAGCGGCTGGGGTCGTCGGGATCGAGCCGGTAGTAGGCGGCGTTGTCGATCCCCCGCATCGACAGGGTGGGGCCGTCGGCGCGCCCTTCGCCGGTGTGGTTGTAGACAACGTCGAGGATCACCTCGATCCCCGCTGCGTGCAACGCCTTGACCATCGCCTTGAACTCGAGGACCTGCTCACCCCGTTGTCCGGCGACCGCGTACTCGTTGTGGGGTGCGAGGTACGCGATCGAGTTGTACCCCCAGTAGTTGCGCAGGCCCCGCTGGTGCAGGGCATGGTCATGGACGAACTGGTGGACCGGCATCAGCTCGACGGTGGTGACGCCGAGCGAGACCAGGTGGTCGATGACCGCCGGTTCGGTCAGGGCGAGGTAGGTGCCACGCAGTTCGGGCGGTACCTCGGGGTGCAGGCGGGTGAACCCTCGGGTGTGGAGCTCGTAGATGACCGTCTCGTCGTTGGGGACACGTGGCGGCTGGTCGTCGTCCCAGTCGAAGAAGGGGGAGGTGACGACGGACCTGGGGACGAACAACGCCGAGTCGCGATCGTCGCGGACGGTGGTCGGCTCACCGAGCCGATGGCCGAAGACCGCGTCGTCCCAGCGGACCTCGCCCTCGACCGCGGTGGCATAGGGGTCGAGCAGCAGCTTCGCAGGGTTGCACCGCTGCCCGGCGGTGGGCTCCCAGGGGCCGTGGACCCGGAAGCCGTACCGCTGCCCGGGCATGATCCCGCGTAGGTACCCGTGGTGGCACAGTGCGGTGACCTCGGACAGCTCGACGCGGGACTCGGTGCCGTCGTCGTCGAACAGGCACAGCTCCACCGCGTCGGCGGCTTCGGAGAACACCGAGAAGTTGGTGCCGGTTCCGTCGAAGCTCGCGCCGAGCGGAGCGGGCTTGCCGGGCCAGGTGTGCACGGCGACGAGTCTACGGGAGGGGCTCGCGCCGGCCGTCACCGCCGCGGTTCAGGCGGCGAGCTCGGCCCAGACGGTCTTGCCGGTGCCTGCGGGCTCGATCCCCCAACTGGTGGCCAGGGTCGAGACGATGAGCAGGCCTCGACCGCCCTCGCGGTGCGGGTCGAATGGTTGGGGCTGGGGCGGGCTGGCGTCGTCGTCGGTGACCTGGATCGTGAGGCGATCGTCGGAGAGAGCCAGCGAGACGCGGCAGCCTGACCCGGCATGGAGGATCGCGTTGTTCACCAGCTCGGTGACGACGAGCTGCGCATCGGTCACCAGGGTGTGACATCCCCACTCCGAGAGCAGCTGGCCGGTCCGCCTCCGAGTCTCGGCGACCATCGTGGTGTCGGGTTCGACGTCCCACCCCACATGGGCGGTACCGGTCGAGATCCTCGCCGCGCTCACCTTCGAAACCCTAGCCGCGCGGTTCCAGCCGTGGGGGAACCACCGAGCGGAGGCCTGTGGCGCGGGCCGGATGAACCGGCCCCACACCGGTAGTGTGAGCACGTGGTTGATCCGTCGCGAGTGCTGTGCATGGTCCTGGCCGGAGGCGAGGGCAAGCGCCTGGCCCCCCTGACCGCCGACCGGGCAAAGCCGGCGGTGCCCTACGGCGGCCACTACCGGCTCATCGACTTCGTGTTGTCGAACCTGGTCAACGCCGGCTACCGGCGGATCATCGTGCTCACCCAGTACAAGAGCCACAGCCTCGACGTGCACCTGTCCCGCACCTGGCCGCTGTCGACGTTGCTCGGCAACTACGTCACCTCGGTGCCGGCGCAGATGCGGCGCGGTCCCTACTGGTTCTCGGGTTCGGCCGATGCCATCTTCCAGAACGTCAACATCATCAACGACGAGCAGCCCGACTACATCCTGGTGTTCGGCGCCGATCACATCTACCGCATGGACCCTCGCCAGATGGTCGACCAGCACGTCGAGACCGGTGCGGGCGTCACGGTCGCGGCGCTGCGGGTGCCGGTCGCCGAGTCCGACCAGTTCGGGGTGCTCGAGATGAAGCAGGGCACCACCATCGGTCGGTTCCGGGAGAAGCCGACCGACGTGCAGGGGCTCGACGACGACCCGTCGATGACACTGGGGTCGATGGGCAACTACGTGTTCAGCACCGAGACGTTGCTCGATGTGTTGAACACCGATGCGCTCGATTCGTCGTCGGCCCACGACGTCGGCGGGAGCATCATCCCCCTGCTCGTCGACAGCGGTATCGCCCACGCCTACGACTTCACCAACAACGTCGTGCCGGGAGCCACCGAGCGCGACCAGGGCTACTGGCGAGACGTCGGGAGCCTCGACGCGTTCTACGACTCGCACATGGAACTGGTGGCGGTCCATCCTGTGTTCAACCTCTACAACCGAGATTGGCCGATCCTCACCTCGGTCGGGTCCCTTCCTCCCGCCAAGTTCGTGCTCGACGAGGACGGTCGCACGGGCATGGCGATCAACTCGATCGTGTGTGCCGGCGCCATCGTCTCGGGCGGGACCGTCCGACGTTCGGTGATCTCCCCGAACGTCTTCGTCGACGCCGGTGCGTTGGTCGAGGACTCGGTCCTCATGCACGACGTCCGCGTCGGTGCGGGAGCGATCGTGCGCAAGGCGATCATCGACAAGAGCGTGGTCGTGCCGCCCGGTGCACGCATCGGGGTCGATCCAGATCTCGACGCCGAGCGGTTCACGGTGTCCCCCAACGGTGTGGTGGTCATCGGCAAGCACCAGCCGGTGCCCCACGGCTGAGGCCGTCTCCGATGCGTGTCGCGCTGCTCACCCGCGAGTTCCCCCCGGAGGTGTACGGAGGCGCCGGGGTCCACGTCGAATATCTGTCCCAGCACCTGTCGACGCTGCTCGACGTCGAGGTCCACGCCTTCGGCAGGCCCCGGCCATCGCCGCTGGTCGCTGCCACCTACCAGCCGTGGGAGGCGCTCGGCTCCGACGCTCCCCACGCCGCGGCGCTCGACACGATCTCGGTCGATCTGGCCATGGCCTCGGGAGTGGGCGACACCGATCTGGTGCACTCCCACACCTGGTACACCAACCTGGCTGGCCACATCGCCAAGCTGATCCACGAGATCCCCCACGTGGCCACCGCGCACAGCCTCGAACCGATGCGCCCCTGGAAGGCCGAGCAGCTCGGTGGGGGCTACGCCGTCGCCTCGTGGTGCGAGCGCACCGGTCTCGCCAGCGCCGATGCCATCATCGCCGTCTCGGCCGGGATGCGCCTCGACATCGCCCGCTCCTACCCCGAGCTCGATCTCGAACGGGTCCACGTGATCCACAACGGGATCGACACCGACGAGTACCGGCCCGATCCCGCCACCGACCATCTGGTCGCCCACGGTGTCGACCCCGACCGGCCCTACCTGCTCTTCGTGGGGCGCATCACCCGCCAGAAGGGGGTGAGTCACCTGCTCGACGCCGCCCACCTGCTCGACCACGACGTGCAGGTGGTGCTGTGCGCGGGGCAGCCCGACACCCCCGAGATCGGAGCCGAGGTCAAGGCCAAGGTCGACCAGCTCCAGGCCGAGCGCCACAACGTGGTCTGGATCGACGAGATGATCGAGCGGCCGGCGATCATCCAGCTCATGACCCACGCCTCGGTGTTCGTCTGCCCGTCGATCTACGAGCCGTTCGGGCTGATCAACGTCGAGGCCATGGCCTGCGAGACCCCGGTCGTGGCCTGCGCGGTCGGTGGGATCCCCGAGGTCGTCGTCGACGGGGAGACAGGCCGCCTCGTCGACTTCGAACACGACGAGGGCCACTTCGGGTTTCCCGCGGACCCCTCCCGGCTCGCTGCCGAGCTGGCCGGGCGGATCGACGAGCTCCTGGCCGACCCCGGTCGGGCACGACAGATGGGCGAGGCCGGTCGCCGGCGGGTGCTCGAACGCTTCTCCTGGCCCGAGATCGCGGCTCGCACCGTCGAGCTCTACCGCTCGGTGTCGGAGCTGCACGGGTAGCAGCCGCGGGGCGGGCCCGCCACACTGGCGGCCATGGCCACCCCGACCAGCATCGCCTTCGTGTGTCTGGGCAACATCTGCCGGTCGCCGACCGCCAAGGGCGTCATGCAGCACCTCGTCGACGATGCCCGCGCCGGCGATCGGATCCAGGTCGACAGTTTCGGCACCGCCGGCTATCACGTGGGCGAGCCACCCGACGCCAGGGCGCGGGAGGAGGCGCGCCGCCGTGGCATCACCCTTGACCACCGCGGCCAGCAGTTCGCCCCCGCCGACTTCGACCGCTTCGATCTGGTCCTGGCCATGGACCGGTCCAACGCCGAGGACCTGCGTCGCATCGCCCCGGACGAGGCGGCCGTGGCCAAGGTGGCGTTGCTGCGCGAGTGGGACCCTGCCGCCGCCGGCGATCTCGAGGTTCCCGACCCCTACTACGGCGTCGGCGACGGCTTCGCTCGGGTGTTCGACATGGTCGAGCGGTCGTGTCAGGCGCTGCTGGCCGAACTGACCGCGGCCGCCGACGGCCGCTGAGCGATCGCCGATGCCGATCGATCCCTCCATCGGTTCCCCCACCGCCCGTCCCCCCGACCCGGTCATCGCCGAGACCGGTGACGGCGCCTGGACTCGCGTGCGTGGGGGTGACATCTCCGAGGCGTGGCGGTTGGATCGAGACGACGGCTCGCGCCTGTTCGTGAAGCACCTTCCGGGTGCGCCGGGCGGGTTCTTCACCGCCGAGGCCGCAGGGCTGGCGTTCCTCGCCCGCCCCGGGGCCATCGCCGTCCCCGACGTGATCGCCTACGGTGACGAACCCGGAGCCGGGTTCATCGCCTTGGAGTGGATCGACCCGGGACGGGCCGAACCGGGGTCCGACGAGGCGCTCGGTCGGCAGCTGGCCGAGCTGCACCTGAGCCATGCCGAGGGGTTCGGTGGCGACGGTGGTCCCGCGTTCGTGGGGTCGGTCGCGGTCGACGGATCACCAGCCGAGTCCTGGGCCGAGTTCTGGGCTGATCACCGGCTTCGCCCCCTGGCTCGCCAGGCGGTGTCGGATCGGCGCTTGGCGCCCGGCCTGGCCCGTCGGGTCGAGGCGGTCGCCGACGGTATCGACGCCCTGGCCGGCCCGCCCGAACCCCCGGCGCGGGTCCATGGCGACCTGTGGGCCGGCAACGTCGTGTTCGACGTCGACGGCCGCCCGTGGCTGATCGACCCCGCGGCCCATGGCGGCCACCGCGAGACCGACCTGGCCATGATGCGACTCTTCGGCGGGTTCGGCGATCGTTGCTTCGCCGCCTACGAGGAGGTCGCACCCCTCGCCGACGGGTGGCAGACGCGGGTCCCGCTCCACCAGCTGGTGGCGCTGCTGGTGCACGTCATCCTCTTCGGTGGTGGCTATGAGTCCAGCCTGTCCCGCGCCCTCGACTCCCTCGGGCGCTGACGGGCCCGCGAGGCCTTGACCGGCCGCGCGCGCTGGTGCTGCGTCCGGCAATGGTTCCAACCACCCCGGCACCGGCGAGCGCGTTGGCGTCAGGTCGGGGCTGCCGGAGGACCTCGACGGGGTGCTCGGGGGCCTTTCCTAGCGGTTCCTGGGTTCGGCCGGAGGTGTCCGTTGTTGATGCGGCGTAGTTGGGTTCGGACTTTGGCGTCGGCGGGTGGGGGTCGGCTGGGGAGGCGGCGCCGGCCGTTTGGTGAGACGAAGGTGATCTCGCCGTTGGGGTTGCCTTGGATGGTCCAGTTGCCTTCGTGGACCAGGCGGTGGTGTTCCCAGCACAAGCCGACCAGGTTGTCGAGGTTGGTGGGTCCGCCGTTGGACCAGTGCGCGATGTGGTGGATCTGGCGGATCTTGCGCTCGCAGCCGAACCCGCGGCAGCAGATGTCGCGCCCGTGGACCTGGCGGCGTTGCCACCACGGGACCTGCTGGGAGGCGCGGGCGACGCCGACGGTGGCGCCGTCGGGGCCGTGCAGGGCGACCTCGACGCGGGCGTCACACATGGAGCGCATGACCCCTGAGTGGCAGAGGGCGAGGTCGCCGATGAAGCCGTTGCCGGGCCGGTCTTGGTCGACGACCGCGGACTCGGCGTGGATGACCACCGTGGCCCGATCGGGAGCAGAGGCGGAGCCGAGTTTGCGGGTGGCCAGGTCATGGAGCGCGTCAGCACGCCGGGTGGCGATCGGTGCCCAGGAGCCCGTGGTGGGATCGGGTCCCCAACCCTCGGCGATCGAATCGAGTGCCTGGTTGATCGCCTCACCCTGGTCGAAGGGCAAGAACCCGCCATAGACCCATCCGCCGCGGCGGTGGTCGCGTCGCCACCGAAACGACCGGGCTGTGTGCGCGTCGTTCGCCTCATCGTCAGAGAGGGGTCGGGCCTGGCGGGCCATGAGCGCGATCTGGCGGGCAGAACGCCCGGGCAGCTCAGCCGCGAGGTCGGTGTCGTCCTCGGCGGTGGCGAACTTGGTGGCAGGCCGTATCTGGTCCCATGACATCGCCCCGGCCGCGTAGGCCTGGCGCAGAGCGGGCAGCACCTGCAACCCAGCGGCGACACGTTCGCATTCGCTGGCGTGTTCGCGGGCCAGGCCCAGGCGACCCACCAGCCACGGGGTGGTGCCGGTGGCGCCGTCGAGTTCGTAGTCGCCACAGGAGCTGGCGGCAGCGACCACATCCAACAGCTCGGCATGGGTCGAGGCCATCATCGCCGACAGTTGTTCGATCGCCACCAGCCGCTCATCGGGGCTGGACTCGGCGTACCGCGTAGCGTTGGGCGACAGCACCATCGCCTCGATTGGCTCTGTGACCACTGTGGTCTGTCCCATCGGATGCCTCGACACGCTCGACCAACGAGAGGGAGCCGCAACCCGGCTCCGATGGGGAAGAACCACAGCCTATCGAACACACGTTCTGGTGTCAAGCACCCCCGCTGGTTTGGGACACACATCGCATGACGCGGCGCTAGATCCCCAGTGTCTCGGACCCGTCGTCGGCGGGCAGGTGGACCGCGAGCCAGGTGGTGGCGGTCTCGGTGCGTTCGACGGTGTGGGGGATGCCCCGTGGCAGCAACACCCAGTCGCCGGCACCGAGACGGTAGGGGGTTCCACCCACGTCGACCGTCGCCGATCCGGTCAGCACCACCACCCACTCGTCGTGGTCCTGCAGGTAGCTGTTCGGCGTGTCCGATCGGGCGCTGAGGATGTGCTCGATCGTCACGCCTTCGCGTTCTGTCAGCAGATCGAACCGCTCGCCCGCTCCGGGCGCATCCCCGGGGTCGGTCAGGTGGCCGTGCGGGACCTCGGTCACAGCGCCGAGCGGAGCATCCGGGATTTCCACCGTCCGTAGGGCGGGTAGAGCACCGAGGGATCGGGGCGGACCGACTTGCGCAGCACCGACTTGTGGTGGCTGAAGGTGTCGAACCCGGCCTTGCCGTGGTACGCACCGAAGCCGCTCTCGCCGACGCCGCCGAAGGGCAGGTCGTGCACGCCGAACTGCATCAGCGTGTGGTTGGTGCAGACCCCACCGGAGCTGGTCTGGTAGACGACCTGGTCGACCAGCTCGTCGTCCTCACCGAACATGTAGAGCGCCAGCGGCTTCGGCCCCTGGTTCACGAACCTGATGGCATCGTCGATCGAGTCCACCGGCAGCACCGGCAGGATGGGCCCGAAGATCTCCTCGGCCATCACCGGCGCGTCGGGGGACACGCCCCGCAGCACCGTCGGCGCGACGTAGCGAGCGGCGGCATCGACCTCGCCGCCGACGACGATCTCGTCGAACCCTCCGCCGTCGAGCAGCCCTTGCAGCCGTCGGAGGTGGCGGTCGTTGATGATCCGGCCGTAGTCGTCGGAGGTCTGGGGGTCGTCGCCGTAGAACTCGTCGACCACCTTCGCGATCTGGTCGACCAACTCGTCCTCGACCGACTCGTCGACCAGCACGTAGTCGGGGGCGATGCAGGTCTGGCCGGCGTTGATGAACTTGCCGAGCACGATCCGGCGGGCGGTGACATCGAGCTTGGCCGAGCGGTCGACGATCGCGGGGCTCTTGCCACCCAGCTCGAGGGTGACCGGCGTGAGGTGCGCGGCCGCAGCGGTCATCACCGCTCGTCCGATGTGGGCCGAACCGGTGAAGAAGATGTGGTCGAACCGCTGGGCGAGCACCGCTTCGGCGACGTCGGGTCCACCCTCGACGACGGCCACCGCGTCGGTGTCGACGTACCGTGGGATCAGGTCGGCGAGCATGGCCGAGGTGGCAGGGGCCAGCTCGGACGGCTTGGCCAGCACCGAGTTGCCGGCAGCCAGCGCCGCGGTCATCGGGCCGAGGAGCAGCAGCAACGGGTAGTTCCAGGGAGAGATCACGCACACGACCCCGAGGGGCTCGGGGGCGATCTCGGCCCGTCCGGGCTTCTGGGTGACCGGGACCTTCACCCGCTCGGGCTTCATCCACTTGTCGAGGTGTTTGAGCGTGTGGTCGATCCCACCGTTGGCCACCCCGAGCTCGGTGAGCTGGGCCAGCGTCGGCGACCGACCGAGGTCCTCGCGGAGCGCGTCGGTGACGGCCTGTTCCTCGTCGGCCAGGAGCTGTCTCAGTCCGACGAGCTGCTCGCGTCGCCAGGCGACCGGTCGGGTGGTCCCGGCGTCGAAGGTGGCGCGGAGCCGCTGCACGGCCTCGGTCGGATCGGTGGGGCTCATCGTCGGCTCCTTGGTGGCGGGGTGTGTCAGGTGGTGGGATCGAGTCGGCGGGCGTCGTGGGCGGCCGACTCGGCGGCGACGAGCTGGGCTTCGACGATGTCGAGGCCCGACGCCCAGAACCCGGGATCGTCGAGGTCGCAGCCGACGATGCGGCCGAGCTCGGCCGGTGGCATCGAGCCGCCGGCCGCGAGCAGGTCGAGATAGCGGGGGACGAAGGCGTCGCCCTCGGCCTGGAACCGGGCGTACACCGACAGGGCCAGCAGCTGCCCGTAGGCGTAGGCGTACACGTAGCCGGGGGTGCCGATGAAGTGGGGGACATAGGACCACCAGCTGCGATATCCGTCGGTGATCTCGACCGAGTCGCCCAGCATCTCGGCCTGGGTCTCGGCCCACAGATCGCCGAATCGCTCGACCGCCAGCTCGCCGTCGGTGCGCCGCGCGGTGTGCACCGCGGCCTCGAACTGGTTCATCGCCGTCTGACGAAACACCGTGGCGATCGTGCCCTCGATGCTCTCCGCCAGCAGTGCCAGGCGCTCGCCTGCGTCGGTGGTCGCGTCGAGCAGCCGGCCGGCCGCCACCGTCTCGCCGAAGACCGATGCCGTCTCGGCCAGGGTCAGCGGGGTGGCCTGGTGGAACACTCCCTGGTCCCTGGCCAGATAGGCGTGGAGTCCGTGCCCGAGCTCGTGGGCGAGGGTCATCACGTCGCGCCGCCGCGACGTCCAGTTGAGCATGAGGTAGGGGTGGTGTGACGCCACGGTGTAGGAGCAGAACGCGCCCGGACGCTTGCCGGGCCGAACCGGCGCATCGATCCACCCCTCGTCGAAGAACCGACTGGCGATGTCGGCCAGGTGGGGGGAGAACGATCGGTAGGAGTCGAGGACGAGGTCGCGTGCCTCGGTCCACCCGATCTGTGTGTGCGAGTCGGCGACCGAGGCCAGGCGGTCGTAGTCGGCGAGGCGGTCGACCCCGATGATCTGAGCCTTGAGGCGATACCACCGCTGCGCGATGTCGTAGCGACCCTTCACCGCGGCGACGAGTGCCTGGACCGACTCGTCGCTGGTCTCGTTGGCCAGGTTCCGGCTGGTGAGCCATGTGGGATACGAGCGGAGACGGTCGTCGACGGCCTTGTCGTTGAGCAGGGTGTTGAACACGAAGGCGCGGGTGCGCAGACCGGGCTCGAGCGCCTCGGTGACCGCATGGGCGGCCCGGCGTCGCACCTCACGGTCGGGGTCGGCGAGCAGCGACAGCGCCCCTTCGAGCTTGGTGGTGCGCGTGCCGTCTCCGGAGTCGGGGTCTGAGTCCAAGTCGGGCAACTCGACCATGATCGCCGACGACAGCTCGGAGAACAGGCGGGACCAGGCGCGGCGGCCGGTGATCGCCTTCTCGGTGAGGATCCGTTCCTCGGGTTCGGTCAGCAGGTGCTCGCGGTAGCGCCGCTTGGACCGCAGGTGGTGGGCGCACCACGACAGGGCCGGGTCGGCCAGCAGGCGCTCGACGTGGTCGTCGTCGAGCGCGGCCCACTCCAGGTCGAAGAACAGCAGCCGCGTCTCGAGTGCCGCCGACCGTTCCTGCACCCGTTGCATCAGCGCCCCGATCTCGGCATCGGTGGTGTCGACCGCGAAGCGCAGCGACGCGTAGGACCCGGCCCGACCCAGCCGTTCGCGCAGGTCGGCCAGATCGGCCATGAACGAGCGCAGCGCCACGACGTCGAAGGTGGCGACCCGACCCCGGTGGGTCTCGAGGTGATCGGCGATGGCGTCGGCTTCGCCGAGCAGGCGCTCGACCCCGTCGGCGCCGCCTCCTTCGACGAGGGGCTCGACGTCCCACGCGACATCGGACGCGAACAGGTCGGGATCCCCGGTCGTTCGAGCGGCGTCGATGGCGGTCATGGGGCCTCCGGTGGCGCGGTGATGGCTCCAAACTAGTGCGGCGTCATGCAACGTTGCCCTGCCGTCGAACGGCACCTCGGTGGCAGCGGTTGTAGGACGACCTCCAGGTGAATCCACTCTGCCGGCACAGAACGCCCCAGGACGGCACATCTCGCCGGCAGAGTTCCCTCGCTCGACGTTGGGCGGCCTCTACGGAGGGGTGCCGTGCCCCTGATCGCCGGGTCGAGGGCGCTCACTACAAACGGGGCCCGCTCGATCCAGGCACTCATACCTGGCAGCGCCATCGCCGGCCGACCCACGCCGACCCCCGTAACGCGAGGGCCTTAAGCCCGACGGTCTGCTCGTTGCGTCCCGCACTCCGGCCCATTTGTGACGCCGCATGGTCCCGGTCGGTTTGGCGTAGCTACGAGGCGTTGACGGATTGCCTGTAGCGCTGGCGGGCTGCCTCACCTGAGGTTCCGACCATGGCCCCGATCGAAGCCCAGGAGTGCCCATTGTGCCGGGCACGGACGACGGCATCACCGAGTGCGCGTTCCGCGTCGGCTCGGGCAAGGAACGCCTCACGGACGAGACGCAGTTCGGTGGCATCGTGAACGTCTTCGCCGGGCTCGTGAGCTTCGAAACGAGCGGCGAGTTCGTCGGCGTGGTCGAGGACTTCTTGGGCGGTGCGGGGCATGGTGGTCACCTCAGGTATTCCGGCCGGGCGGGCATGGCGTGGATGATGATCGGGCCGTCGCTGGTGTCGACGACGCCAATCTCGAGCAGGTTGGCGGCAGGGTCTGCGCCGACGAACATCGTGAACCCCTCGTCGAGGTCATCGACGAAGATCGGATGATTGAAGGCGTGAATCATGTCAACGTCGGGGATGCCGTGCTTGCGCGCGCTGGGAGCGATGAGCGGCGCATCCACTCCCACAAGTTAGCTTGTGCCAACGATCATCACAAGTTGCCTTGCGTGCGTACTCGATAACAGCGCACATGGCGCCGTCCAATTTGCAGCCGGCCGCGCAACAGATCGGTGCAAGTCGCACATCCCACAATCCCGAGCAGCCGGTCCGTCCAGAGCGTCACCTACCGCCGGCTCCGGGACACGCTGGGAACGTCTCAAGCATTGCCGAACGTGACACTCGGTCGGCGGGGGCGAAGGTGGTGAGTCGAAGGTCACCAGGTCAGAGAGTCATCAGATCCAGCTTTGGTCTATCGAGGTCGGTCGCGGGTCGCTACCCTCGCCCGGGTGACATCCGACATCGCCCTTCCTGACGACCCCCGCGCCCGCCTCGGTCACCAGCTCGAGGAGCTGGCCACCAACTTCCGGTGGGTGTGGGACGTGCCGACCCAACGGCTCTTCGCCCGGATCGCAACGGATGGGTGGGAGGCCGGGCATCGCGCCCCGGTCCAGCTGCTCGACGAGCTCGACGCCGACCAGTGGAGCGATCTGGTCGCCGACCCGACCTTCGTCGCCGACGCGGAGCACGTCCACGCCGACCTGATGGCCTATGTGAAGTCGAGCCGCCCCTACCGGGCCCCGCAGGTCGCGTACTTCTCGCCGGAGTACGGCATCGCCGAGAGCCTGCCGCAGTACTCGGGTGGTCTCGGTGTCCTCGCCGGCGATCACCTGAAGGCCACGAGCGATCTCGACCTCCCCCTCGTCGGCGTCGGGCTCTTCTACCGCCAGGGCTTCTTCCGCCAGGAGCTGGTCGCGGGATCGGGCCAGGTCGAGCGCTACCACGACCTGACCGGCGAGTCGATCGGGCTCCGGCTGGTCCCGGGAGCGGCGGCCACGGTCCACGTTGGTGACGAGCGCGTCGCGGTGCAGGTGTGGCGGGCCGACGTCGGTCGTGTCCCCCTGTTCCTGCTCGATACCCACGTCGACGGCAACTCCGAGCGGTCCAAGCACATCACCGACCGTCTCTACGGTGGCGATCAGGAGCACCGGGTCCGCCAAGAGATGATCCTCGGGATCGGCGGGGTGCGTGTCCTGCGGTCGATGGGCATGGCGCCGAGGGTGTACCACCTCAACGAGGGCCACGCCGGGTTCCTGGCCCTCGAACGCATCCGGGCCCACATGGTCTCCACCGGCGTCGACCTGAACACTGCCGTCGAAGCGATCCGCAAGGGCCTGGTGTTCACCACCCACACCCCCGTCCCTGCGGGGATCGACCGGTTCCCCCGCGAGCTCATCGAGACCTATCTGGGCGGGTGGTGCGAAGCGCTCGATGTCCCCATCGACGAGCTGATGGGGCTCGGCCACTTCTCGCCCGACGCTTCCGACCTGTTCAACATGGCCGCCTTCTGCCTCCGTGTCTCCGACCACGCGAACGGGGTGTCGAGGCTCCACGGAGGGGTCAGTCGGGCCATGTTCCAGCCGGTCTGGCCCGACCACCACGCGCGCGAGGTGCCGATCACCTCGGTCACCAACGGGGTGCACGCCCGCACCTGGACCTCGCCCGAGGTGCAGTCGATCTTCGACCGGGTCGTGGGGGTCGATTGGCCGGAGGCAGCCGCCGAGCAGTGGGCCGCGGTGTCCTCGCTCGGCGACGACGAGATCCGCTCGGCCCGCAACATCGGTCGGGCCCGCCTGGTCGACTACGTGCGAGAGCGACTCGAGGACAGGGGCCAGCGTGATGCCGCCGCCGCGCTCGACCCCGAGGCGCTCACCATCGGGTTCGCCCGACGGTTCGCCACCTACAAGCGGGCCACCCTGCTGCTGTCCGATCGCTCCCGGCTCGAACGCCTCCTCGGAGATCCCGAGCGCAAGGTGCAGTTCGTGTTCGCCGGCAAGGCTCACCCCGCCGACGAACCAGGCAAGGCGCTGCTGCGCCAGGTGCTCGACGCCTCGCTCGATCCCGCCTTCGGCGGCCGGTTCGTGTTCCTCGACGACTACGACATCGGGGTCGCCCGTGCGCTCTACCACGGCAGCGACGTGTGGTTGAACAACCCGGTCCGGCCCCAGGAGGCTTGCGGCACCTCCGGCGAGAAGGCGGCGCTGAACGGCGCGCTCAACTTCTCGGTGCTCGACGGGTGGTGGGACGAGATGTACGACGGCGGCAACGGGTGGGCGATCCCCAGCTTCGAGGAGTTCGCCGATCGCAGCACCCGCGATGCCGCCGAGGTCGAGGTGCTCTACGACGTGCTCGAGCGCGAGATCGTTCCCCTGTTCTTCGCCGACGGCCAACCGATGTCGCACCGCTGGCTCGACCGCGTCCGACACACCTGGGCGTCGCTCGGGCCACAGGTCGGCGCCTCTCGCATGGTGCGCGACTACCAGGAGCTGCTGTACCGCCTGGCCAGCGACCGCTGACCCGCCGCTGCCGGTAGGCTCGCCGCCTGTGAGCAGCACGTTCGGGCACATCTTCCGGTCCACCACCTTCGGCGAGTCGCACGGGGGCGGGGTGGGCGTCGTGGTCGACGGCTGCCCGCCGCGGCTGCCCATCACCGTCGAGGAGATCCAGGCCGACCTCGACCGCCGGCGCCCGGGACAGAGCCGCTTGGTCACCCAGCGTCAGGAGGCCGACCGGGTCGAGATCCTCTCGGGCGTCTTCGACGGGCACACCACCGGCAGCCCCATCGCGCTGCTGGTCCGCAACACCGACGCTCGATCCGAGGCCTACGAGCACCTCCGCGACCTCTACCGGCCCAGCCACGCCGACTACACCACCGACGCCAAGTACGGCATCCGCAACTGGCAGGGCGGGGGCAGGGCCTCGGCCCGTGAGACCATCGGCCGGGTCGCCTCGGGCGCCATCGCCCGCACGCTGTTGCGGCAGGTGGCGGGGGTGGAGATCCTGGGTTGGGTCGCGTCGGTGCACGACATCGATGCCGACGTCGACACGGCGGCGGTCACCCTCGACCAGGTCGAGGCGACCCCGACCCGCTGTCCCGATCCCGCGGCCGCGGCCCGCATCGAGACCGCCATCGACACCGCCCGCCGGGCAGGAGATTCCCTCGGTGGCACCGTCACCTGCGTGGCTCGCGACGTGCCCCCAGGGCTCGGCGACCCGGTGTTCGACAAGCTCGACGCCACCCTCGGTGGGGCCATGCTGTCGCTCCCCGCGGCCAAGGGAGTCGAGATCGGCAGCGGGTTCGCCGGCACCCGCCTCACCGGCCTCACCCACAACGATCCCTTCGAGCCGGGCCCCGACGGTCGGCCCCGCACCACCACGAACCGCTCCGGCGGCATCCAGGGCGGCATCTCCAACGGCGAGGAGGTCGTGGTGCGGGTGGCGTTCAAGCCCACCGCCACCATCTCCAGCGCCCAGAAGACCGTCACCCGCGACAACGAGGCCACCGAGCTCGAGGCCAAGGGTCGCCACGACCCCTGCGTGTTGCCGCGGGCGGTGCCGCTGGTCGAGGCGATGGTCGCCCTGGTGCTCGCCGACCACTGGCTGCGACAGCGGAGCATCGACGTGCTCCCGCCGCTCGACCACTGATCCACCCCATTCGTCCCCTGCTCCCGAGTCTGGTCACCTTCATGTGTCACATGGACCAGTCAGGGTGACCAGAACGGAGCTGCCACCCATCCCGGTCGGCCGGATCCGCAGGGCCCGGCGGTAGGTTGCGGCCATGGCTGACGAACCCGCTCCCAAGCAGCTCGGGATCGGCACCGAGCTCCAGCAGTACCTGGTCGACCACGGCACGCCGCCCGACGAGCTGTTGCAGGAGCTCATCGACACCACCAGGGAGCGGTTCGGTCGCGTCGCCGGCATGCAGATCGATCCGGTGCAGGGCGCGTTCAGGGAGATGCTCGTCCGGCTGACCCGCCCCGCCTTCGTGGTCGAGGTCGGCACCTTCACCGGCTACTCCTCCATCTGCCTCGCCCGTGGCCTGCCCGAGCGCGCCCGGCTCCTGTGCTGCGACGTCAGCGACGAGTTCACCTCGGTGGCCCGCGAGTTCTGGCGGCACGACGGCATCGACGACCGCATCGAGCTGCGGCTCGGCCCTGCCGTGGAGACCCTGGCGGCGCTGCCCGACGACCCGCCGGTCGGCCGCCGACGACGACACCGAGGCGATCCGGGCGTTCAACGACGCGCTGGCGGTCGACGACCGGATCGAGGTCGTGATGCTCCCCCTCGGCGACGGCCTGACCATGGCCCGCAAGCGCTGACCCGAGCCGTCGCCTCTCCGGCGGCTCAGGTGAGGTTGGCGAACTTCTCCACGTGCTTGGTCTCGCCCGCGAGCAACAAGATGTCGCCGTCGCGGATGAGGGTGTCCGGGGTGGCATAGGTGAAGGGCTCGCCCTCGGGCTTGATGCACACCACGGTGACCTCGTACTTGGCTCGGAGGCTGGCCTCCATGAGCGTCTTGCCGAAGGTCTCGGCCGGGGCGAGGGTCTCGACCAGGGCGAACCCGGCGTCGAGCTCGATGTAGTCGATCATGCGGCCGGTGACCATGTGGGCGACGCGCACCCCCATGTCGTGCTCGGGGAAGACCACGGCATGGGCCCCGACGCGCTTGAGGATCCGACCGTGGGACTCGGTGATGGCCTTGGCCCAGATGTTGGTGATGTTCAGGTCGGTGAGCGCGGCGGTGGTGAGGATGCTGGCCTCGATGTCGCCACCGATGCAGACCACCGCCGCCTGGAAGTCGGTGGCGCCGAGCTGGCGCAGCGCGGCGATGTTGGTGGAGTCGGCCTCGACGACGTGGGTGAGGGCGTTGGACAGCTCTTGGACCACCCCGGGGTCGGTGTCGACACCGAGGACCTCGTAGCCCAGGTGCTCGAGGGTCTGACCGAGGGCGCTCCCGAAGCGGCCGAGGCCGATGACCAGCACCTCGTCCCAGTCGCCGCTGACGACGGGCACCTCGGGCCGCCACTCGGTGTGGGCGGGTAGGGGGGAGTTCTCATCCAATGAACGGACGCTCCTGTGGGTAGCGGTAGAGGCGGTCGCGCTCACGGAGCACGAGCGCGGTGCCGACGGTCAGGGGACCGAGACGACCGAGGACCATCAACATGATGACGATGAGCTTCCCTTCGGTGTCGAGGTCGGGCGTGATGCCGGTGGACAACCCGACGATACCCACTGCCGAGGTGGCTTCGAAGAGTGCTTCGGTCAGCTCCCACGGTCCGGTGCCCAGCAGCAGCATCGTGCCGGCGAGCTGGGCGAGGGCGACCGTGATGGTCACGGCGATGGCCTGGCGCACCAGCGCGCTGGGCATGCGGCGCCCGAAGGCGGTGACGTCTCCGTCGCCGCGATACTCGGCCCACACCGCCAGCACCAGCAGCGCCAGGGTGGTGACCTTGATCCCGCCGGCGGCGGACACGCTGCCGCCGCCGATGAACATGGAGATGATCGTGGCGAGCTGGGTGGACTCGTTGGTGGCCCCGTAGTCGATCGTCGAGAACCCGGCGGTGCGCATCGTGGAGTTGAACCCGCTGGCGAGGACCTTGTGTCCGGTGTCGAGCCCGCCGAGGGTTGCGGGGTTGGTCCACTCGAACACGAGGAGCACCAGCGCGCCCCCAATCAGGATCAGGCCGGTGGTGGTGAGGGTGAGCTTGGTGTGCAGGCTCCACCGGCGTGGCCGCTTGGGCGAGGTGCGCAGGTCGTTGAGCACGGGGAACCCGACTGCCCCGGCGACGACGGCGACGGCGATGATGACGTTGATGAACGGGTCGGTGACGAAGCCCTGGAGGCTGTCGGAGAACAGGGCGAACCCGGCGTTGTTGAACGCCGACACCGCGTGGAACCCACCCAGCTCGACCGCGGACCACAACGCCTCGCCGTGGCGCAACCAGAACGTGGCGGTGAGGGCGACGAACAGCGCGGCCTCGACGCTGAAGGCGACCACCAGCACACCCTTGATGACCCGGCCGATGTCTCCGAGGTCGAGGCTGCCCCCGGTCTCCACCTGGGCCACCCGCCGCCCCCGCAACCCGATCCGTCGCGACACGACGAGTCCCGCGAGCGAGCCCAGGGTGATGATCCCGAGGCCACCGAGCTGGATCAGCACCAAGAGGACCGCGTGGCCGAAGGTGCTCCAGTAGGTGGGAGTGTCGACCACGACGAGTCCGGTGACGGTGAGCGCCGAGGTGGCGGTGAACAGGGTCTCCAGGAGCGGGGCCCCGCCGTCGTCCACGCTCGAGATCGGCAGCGACAGCAGCGCGGTGCCCACCACCAGGACGAGGACGAACATGGCGACGAGCAGGCGGGCAGGGGTGGACTGGATGCCGAGGACGCTGTGTCGTGCCATGGGTCAGCCGATGATCGGTCGCTCTTCGGGGAACCGGTAGAGCCGGTCGCGCTCGCGCAGCACCAGCGCGGTGCCGAGGGTGAGCGGGCCGACACGGCCGAGGAACATGAGCGCGACGAGGACCACCTGGGCGGGAGCGGCGAACAGTCCGGTGATGCCGTTGGACAGTCCGACGGTGCCGAACGCGGAGGTGGCTTCGAACAGCGTCTCGCTGACGGTGAAGTCGCTGAACCCGATGAGCAACAGGTTGCCGGTGAAGAGCGCGGCGAGCCCGATGAGCACCACCGAGACCGCCTGGCGCTGGGCCACCGCCGGCACCCGGCGCCCGAACCGGCTGACGTCGGGGTCGCCCCGCAGTTCGGCCCACACCATCAACACGATAACCGCGGCGGTGGTGACCTTGATCCCGCCGGCGGTGCCGGCCGCGCCGCCGCCGACGAACATCAACAAGATGGTGATGAGATGGGTCGACTCGGTCACCTCGGCGTAGTCGATGGCGTTGAAGCCGGCGGTGCGGGGCATGACGGCGCTGAAGAAGCCGGCAGACGCCGTCTCGCCGGAGGCCAGGGCGCCGAGGGTGTTCGGGTTCGACCACTCGAGGATCGACACGGCGATGGTGCCACCGACGAGGAGGACCACGGTCATGCCCACGGTCAACTTGGTGTGTAGCGACCAACGACGCCAGCGCAGTGGTTCACGTCGCAGCTCCATCACGACGGGGAACCCCAGCCCGCCGGCGATCACCGCGACCGCGACCACCATCAGGATGATCGGGTCGCCGAGGAACCCGATGAGGCTGTCGGAGAACAGGGCGAACCCGGCGTTGTTGAACGCGGACACGGCGTGGAACATGCCCAGCCACAGGGCGCGGGGGAGGGCTTCGTCGTAGGTGAGCCAGAACCGCGCCGAGAGCGCGACGGCGGCGACGACCTCGAAGAGGAGGGTGAACTTGGCGACCCCGACGAGGATGGTCCGTACATCGCCCAGGTCGAGGGTCCCGGTCTCGACACGGGCCAGCAGTCGCGAGCGCAGGCGCAGCCGGTGGCTGATGAACAGGGCGGCGAAGGAGGCCATGGTCATGATCCCGAACCCACCGAGCTGGACGAGGAACAGGATCACACCCTGGCCGTACCCGGACCAGTAGGTGGCGGTGTCGACGGTGACCAGCCCGGTGACACACACCGCCGAGGTGGAGGTGAACACCGCGGTCAGCAGCGGAGGGCGCCCGCCGGCGGCGGTGGCGAACGGAGCCAGCAACAGGATCGTGCCCAGGGTGATCGCGGCGATGAACGCCGCGGCGACCAACTGTGCCGGATGGTTGATGCGGATCCCGAGGAACCCCGTGCGAGCCACTGGGCAATCCTGTCAGACGCGACGTGGGGCATTGGGGTCCATCGCGGGGTGCGAGCCGGTACCGTCTGGCCATGCGGACATGGCCGGGAACCCCTTACCCGCTGGGAGCCACCTACGACGGTTCGGGCACCAACTTCTCGGTGTTCTCCGAGGTGGCGGAGCGGATCGAGCTGTGCCTCTTCGACGACGGGTCCGAGCACCGCCTCGACCTCCCGGAGGTCACCGGGTTCTGCTGGCACGGCTACCTGCCCGACGTCGGACCCGGTCAGCGCTACGGGTACCGGGTGCATGGCCCCTACGTCCCCGAAGCGGGCCTGCGGTGCAACCCGGCGAAGGTGCTCGTCGACCCCTACGCCAAGGCGGTCGAGGGGGGCGTCAACTGGGACGAGTCGGTGTTCCCGTACCACTTCGGCGATCCCGACGGTGAAGCCAACCACGACGACAGCTCGCCGTTCGTGCCGTGGTCGGTGGTGGTCAATCCGTGGTTCGACTGGGGCAACGATCGGCAGCCGCTCACGCCGTGGCACAAGACCGTGGTCTACGAGGCGCACGTCAAGGGCATCACCATGACCCATCCCGACGTCGAACCCGAGCTGCGGGGCACCTTTCTGGGTGTGGCGTCTCCCGCCATCGTCGAGCACCTGACCGACCTGGGCGTCACTGCGATCGAGCTCATGCCGGTGCACCAGTTCGTCCACGACCACACGCTCCAACAGCAGGGGTTGCGGAACTACTGGGGATACAACTCGATCGGGTTCTTCGCCCCCCACAACGAGTACGCGGTGCGCGGCCACCGTGGCCAGCAGGTCACCGAGTTCAAGTCGATGGTGAAGACGCTGCACGCGGCCAACATCGAGGTGATCCTCGACGTGGTCTACAACCACACCGCCGAGGGCAACCACCTCGGGCCGATGCTGTCCTTCCGCGGGATCGACAACCCGGCCTACTACCACCTGATGCCCGACGAGCCCCGCTACTACATGGACTTCACCGGCACGGGCAACACGGTCAACACCCGTCACCCCCACGTGCTGCAGCTGATCATGGACAGCCTCCGGTACTGGGTCACCGAGATGCACGTCGACGGCTTCCGCTTCGATCTGGCATCCGCACTGGCCCGCGAGCTGCACGCGGTGAACCAGCTGTCGGCGTTCTTCAACCTCATCCAGCAGGACCCGGTCATCAGCCGGGTCAAGCTGATCGCCGAACCGTGGGACGTGGGCGAGGGCGGCTACCAGGTCGGCAACTTCCCCGCACTGTGGACCGAGTGGAACGGCAAGTACCGCGACACCGTCCGCGACTACTGGCGGGGCGAGGACCAGACCCTGGGCGAGTTCGCCTCGCGCTTCACCGGCAGCTCCGACCTCTACGAGGACACCGGTCGACGCCCTCACGCCAGCATCAACTTCGTGACCGCCCACGACGGGTTCACCCTGGCCGACCTGGTCTCCTACGACGAGAAGCACAACGAGGCCAACGGCGAGGACAACACCGACGGCGAGAGCCACAACCGTTCGTGGAACTGCGGGGTCGAGGGGCCGACCGACGACCCGAAGGTGCTCGAGCTGCGGGCCCGCCAGCAGAGGAACTTCCTCACCACCCTGTTGCTCTCGCAGGGCGTGCCGATGATGTTGTCCGGTGACGAGCTCGGCCGCACCCAGCACGGCAACAACAACGTGTACTGCCAGGACAATGAGCTGTCGTGGGTCGACTGGTCGTCGGTCGACCACGAGCTGCTCGAGCTCACCCGCGGGCTGGTGGCGCTGCGCCGTGCCCATCCGGTGTTCCGCCGCCGCCGCTGGTTCCTGGGAACCGACGCCGAGAACGGCGAGCGCGACATCGTGTGGTTCCGGCCCGACGGCACCGAGATGAGCGACGAGGACTGGTGGAAGGACTACGCCAAGTCGGTGGCGGTGCTGCTCAACGGCCAGGCCATCGTCACCCCTGGGCCCCGTGGCGAGCGCATCGTCGACCACACCTTCTACCTGGTGTTCAACGGGCACCACGGGCGCCTGAACTTCACCCTGCCGCCCCCCGAGCTCGGCGAGCGCTGGGTCCGCGTGCTCGACACCAGCGAAGCGGGCTTCTCCTCCACCCGCCGCCACTGGCGTGCGGGTGAGCGCATCCGGGCCGAGGCCCGCTCGGTGCTGGTGCTGCGTCGGGTCGACGACACACCTGGTCGCCACGCCATCCGTGGCGGGGCCTGAGGTGGCGGCGCCACGGGCCACCTACCGGGTGCAGTTGCGACCCGAGTTCGGGTTCGAGGACGCGGCCGCGGTCGTCGAGTACCTGGCAGCGCTCGGGGTCAGCCACCTGTACGCCTCCCCGTACCTGCAGGCGGCGCCGGGCAGCACCCACGGCTACGACGTGATCGACCATGCGAAGGTCAACGACGAGCTCGGCGGCGATGCGGGACACCGTCGAATGATCGACGCGCTGGGCCGGGCCGGGCTCGGCCAGGTCGTCGACCTCGTTCCCAACCACATGGCGATCGGTCCCCGCGGCAATCGGTGGTGGTGGGACGTGTTGGAGAACGGTCGGTCGAGCCGCTTCGCCGGGCACTTCGACGTCGACTGGGATCCTCCGGGCGAGTCGATGCGCAACCGGGTGCTGATGCCGATCCTCGGCGACCACTACGGCCGGGCCCTCGAACGGGGTGAGATCACGGTGGGGTGGAGCCCCGAGGGGCGCTTCGTGGTCAGCTACTACGACCACGTGCTGCCCTCGGCCCCTCGATCGCTCGATTCGGTCCTGCTGGGAGCGGCCGAGCGGTGCGACTCGTCCGGGGCCGACCATCTGGCCTTCATCGGCAGCTCGCTGGCCCGCCTTCCCTCCCTCAGTCGCGATCCGGGCGCCGATGTCGTGACCCGGCACCGCGACAAGGAGGTGCTGTACCAGCAGCTCGCTCGCCTGGCCGGCGACGACCCGACGGTGGTCGAGGCGGTACGGGACGAGATCCGGGCGCTCAACGCCGACGTCGACGCGCTCGACCGGTTCCTCGATCGCCAGAACTACCGTCTCGCCTACTGGCGCACCGCTGACGACGAGCTCGGGTACCGGCGGTTCTTCGACATCAACACCCTGGTCGGGCTCCGGGTCGAAGACGCCGAGGTGTTCGCCGACACCCACCGACTGGTGCTCGGCTGGCTCGCGGCGGACGAGGTCGACGGGTTGCGCATCGATCACCCCGACGGTCTGCGCGACCCACAGGCGTACTTCGAGCTGTTGCGGGCGGCCGCTCCCGGTACCTGGATCGTCGTCGAGAAGATCCTCGAGCCGGGGGAGTCGCTGCCGCGAACCTGGCCGGTCGACGGCACGACCGGCTACGACTTCTGCCACCTGGTCACACGGCTGTTGCACGACCCCCGTGGCGAGGAGCCCATCCGGACGCTCTACGACGAGGTCACCGGCGACTCCACCCCGTTTCCGGAGGTGGTCCGCGCCGCCAAGGACGTCATCCTCCAGGGCTCGCTCGCCTCCGACGTCGCCCGGGTCACCGACCGCTTCGTTGCGGTGGGCCAACAGCATCGACGCTGGCGGGACTTCACCCGGCGGGAGCTGCGCGACGCCCTGGTCGAGGTCGCCACCTCGTTCCCGGTCTACCGCACCTATGTCGGACCCGACGCCGTGCTCTCCGGCCCCGACTCGGAGGTGATCGATGCGGCCATCGCCGACGCCCTCGCCCACCGGCCCGACCTCGACCCCGAGCTGTTCGAGATCCTGGGGGCGATCCTGCGGGGTGAGCTCGACCCGGGCCCAGGTCCGGCCACCGAGCTGCGGTTGCGGTTCCAGCAGCTCACCGGCCCGGTCATGGCCAAGGGTGTCGAGGACACCGCCTTCTACGACCACGTCCCACTGGGGTCGCTGAACGAGGTCGGCTCCGATCCGGCCACCTTCGCCATCGACCCGGGGTCCTTTCACGATGCCATGGCCGAGGCGGTCGCCGACCGACCGGCTTCGATGCTCGCCCTGTCCACCCACGACACCAAGCGCTCCGAGGACGTCCGGGCCCGGTTGGCCCTGCTGTCGGAGATCCCGGGCGCGTGGAGCGAGGCGGTCCATCGGTGGCGCGACCTGGTCGATCGGCACCGGGCGGTGGGCGACGGCGTCGACGGGTGGCCCGACCCCCGCATGGAGCACCTGCTGTTCCAGACCCTCGTCGGAGCGCACCCGTTGCCGGCGAGCCGGGCGAGCGAGTACCTGGCCAAGGCCGTGCGCGAAGCCAAGCGCAACACATCGTGGACCGAACCGAACGCCGGCTACGACGAGGCGGTCGACGTGTTCGTGGCGGCGGTGTGCGACGACCCCGCCTTTCGGGCCGACCTCGACGCGTTCGTCGAGCCGCTGCTGGTGCCGGGCTGGACGAACGCGCTGGCCCAGAAGCTGGTGCAGCTCACCGCTCCCGGGGTCCCCGACATCTATCAGGGCACCGAGCTGTGGGACCTCAGCCTGGTCGACCCCGACAACCGCCGTCCGGTCGACTTCGCACACCGCCGCTCGATGCTCGCCGAGCTGGATTCGCTCCCCGTCGAAGAGGTCTGGCGCCGGGTGGCGACCGGTCTGCCCAAGCTGTTGGTGGTCGCCCGCACCCTCGCGCTGCGCCGCGCCCATCCCGGCTGGTTCGCCGACGGAGGGTACGAGCCGTTGTCCGCCGCGGGCGCGGCCGCCGCCCACCTCGTGGCCTACCGCCGGGGAGATCGGGCGATCACCGTGGTGCCGCGGCTCCCCGTCGGTCTCGTCGCCGGTGGCGGCTGGCGCGACACCGTGCTGCAGCTGCCCGCCGGTGCGTGGCACGATGCCTTCGCGGGAGCCGAGTGGGAGGGCGGCGACGTGCCGGTGACGGCACTGTTGGAGCGGTTTCCGGTCGCCTTGTTGTACGAGGGGGAGGAGCAGCGTTGACCGAACTGCAGGTGTGGGCGCCTCGGGCCCGAGGATCGGTCGAGGTCGAGCTGGGCAACGGCGACCGTAGGGTGAAGATGACACCCGACGAACGAGGCTGGTACCGCGCCGAGGTTCCCGGGCTCCACGCCGGCGGCGACTACGGCTTCGTCATCGACGGCCGTGGCCCGTTCCCCGATCCGCGGTCCGCCTTCCAGCCCCACGGGGTGCACGGGCTCAGCCGGGTGGTCGATCACGGCGCGTTCGACTGGACCGATCACGACTGGCCGGGGGCCGATCCCCGCGATGGGATCATCTACGAGCTGCACGTCGGCACCTTCAGCCCCCGCGGCGACTTCGACGGAGTGATCGAGCGCCTCGACCACGTCGTCGACCTCGGCGCCACCACGGTCGAGCTCATGCCGGTCGGCGAGTTCCCCGGCCGACGCAACTGGGGCTACGACGGCGTGTCGCTGTACGCGCCCCACCACGCCTACGGCGGGCCTGACGCCCTGAAGCGGTTGGTCGACGCGTGTCACCAGCGGGGCTTGGCGGTGGTGCTCGACGTCGTCTACAACCACCTCGGGCCCGAGGGGAACTACCTCGGTCACTTCGGCCCCTACTTCACCGACTTCTACTCCACGCCGTGGGGCCGGGCGGTCAACTACGACCAGGCCGACAGCGACGAGGTGCGCCGCTTCGCCATCGACAACGCGCTGATGTGGCTGCGCGACCACCACATCGACGGTCTCCGGCTCGACGCGGTGCACGCCATCGTCGACACCTCCGCGGTGCACCTGCTCGAGCAGATGGCGGTCGAGGTGGAGGAACTGGCCGGCGAGGTGGGCCGGCCCCTGACCCTCATCGCCGAGAGCGACCAGAACGACCCCCGACTGTGCCGGTCCCGCCACCTCGGTGGGTACGGCCTCCACGCCCAGTGGAGCGACGACTTCCACCATGCGCTCCACGTCGTGCTCACCGGCGAGCACGACGGCTACTACCGCGACTTCGACGGGGTGGCCCAGCTCGCCGAGGCGATCGAGCGCGGCTGGGTGTACACCGGCGACTACTCGCCCCACCGGCGGCGCCGGCACGGTCGTGAGCCCGACGGCATCGATGGCCGCAACCTGTTGGCCTACGCCCAGAACCACGACCAGGTCGGCAATCGCGCCGTCGGCGACCGTCTCTCGTCGATGGTCGGCGACGGCCGTCAACGCATCGCGGCCGCGCTGGTGCTCACCTCACCGTTCGTCCCCCTGTTGTTCCAAGGCGAGGAGTGGGGGAGCGAGTCGCCGTTCCAGTACTTCACCGACCACCAGGACCGCGAGCTCGGGCGGGCGGTGGCACAGGGGCGTCGCAGCGAGTTCGCCGCCTTCGGCTGGGAACCCGACGACGTGCCCGACCCCCAGGACGCCGAGACCTTCGAGCGGTCACGGCTCGACTGGTCCGAGATCGGTCAACCCCGCAACGCGTCCGTGCTCGACTGGTACCGATCGCTGATCGAGCTGCGCTCGTGCGAGCCCGGGTTGCAGTCCGGCGAGCTGAGCTGCACGGTCGCCCACGGCGACGACGAGTCGTGGTTGCGGGTCGACCGAGCGGGGGTCGCGGTCGTGGTCAACCTCGCCGACCACCCCCAGAAGGTGCCCTGCCCCACCGGCAAGGTGCTCCTGGCCTCCACCGATGTGGCCTCCACCAGCACCGATGGCGAGGGGCTGGCCCTGCCGCCCGAATCGGTCGCCGTCGTCTCGGTGGGGGTCATCGACCAACTCCACTGACCGTTTCGTCCCCAAGGAGCCGTCCCCATGACCCTCGACCGGTACCGACCCTTCGACGCGCTCGCCTTCGACCGTCCACTCGACGGCGTGCTGCGCATCGTGATCGACACGCCGGGCCGGATGAACTCGGTCGATGCTGCCAAGCACCGCGCACTGGCCGAGGTGTGGCCGGTCATCGACCAGGACCCCGTCACCCGGGTGGTGCTGGTGCGCGGGGCCGACGGGAACTTCTCCGCGGGCGGCGACCTCGACATGGTCGACGACATCATCGCCGACGAAGCGGTCCGCGCCCGGACCATGCGCGAGGCACGCGACCTGGTGCTCAACCTGGTGGACTGCTCGAAGCCGGTGGTGTCGGCCATCGACGGGGTTGCGGTCGGCGCCGGCCTGGCGGTGGCGCTGCTGGCCGACGTCTCGGTGGCCGCCCGCTCGGCTCGGATCGTCGATGGCCACACCAGGCTCGGCGTTGCCGCGGGCGACCACGCCGCGCTCGTGTGGCCGCTGCTGTGCGGGATGGCCAAGGCCAAGCACCTGCTGCTCACCTGCGATCCGGTGTCGGGCGAGGAGGCGGAGCGCATCGGCCTGGTGTCGATGGTGGCCGACGACGACCAGGTGCACGACACCGCCATGGGCATCGCCGAACGGTTGGCGGCGGGGAGCCCGGCGGCGCTGGCGGCGACCAAGACGAGTCTCAACCTCTGGCTGCGCCAGGCCATCCCCGCGTTCGAGGCGTCGCTCGCCCACGAGTTCCTCGGCTTCGCCTCGGCCGACGCGCGCGAGGGCTTGACCGCGCTGCGTGAGCGGCGCTCCCCGGCCTTTCCCACGGTCGGTGAGCAGGATAGGTCATAGGTCCTGGGCCGCTCGGATCATTGTGCTCCGAGCTCTCAAGCAGGGCATCGCCGCACCCGATCTCTAGAGCAGAGAGACCGGAAAGGTACGAGCCATGACCACGATCCGAGCGACATGTGCAACCTGCGGTGATGTCGAGCTGACCACGACCGACGTGTCGGTCATGATCAGCCAGGAGTCGGGGGATGGCACATACTCGTTCCGTTGCCCGCTGTGTGATTCGGTGGTGGTCAAGGACTGCCCCAGCCACACGATCGATCTGTTGGTCTCCGCCGGGGTCCACTACTCGATGGTGGCCCGCCCCGACGAGCCGACGCCCGATCCCACGGCACCGACCTTCACCCACGACGATCTCCTCGAGTTCCACTCGTTCCTGGCCAACGATGTCCAGGTGGCGGGTGCCCTGGAGGCCCTGCGGGGTTGATCTCCCGCTGAGGAGGGCCACGCTCGGCCGGCAGGTACACGGTCGCCCCGGCGTGGCCTTCGTCGCGTCCGGTGGTGGATGGAGGCGTAGGTCGTTCGGCCCAAGAATCACTGTCGGTGACCGTATCCCCACACTTGGTCACCACGATCACTCGGGTACACGAACGAAAAGGGGAGTGGAGTGAGGTCTACGCGCAACCATCTCATCCGGGCGTTCACCGTGCTGGCCGCGGTGCTGGTCTTCGGTGCCGGCATCGCCGTCGCCGCGGAGAGCACCATCCCCAGCGACGACTCGGAGCCCAGCGACGTCGTCGAGGTCCTCGCCGATGAGACCCACGGTTCCGTGGTGAGCGCGGCGGCCCAGGATCACCGCGAGGACGACGACGAGTGCGGTGACCACGGCGCCTATGTCAGCTCGGTCGCTGAGGGACTCGAGGACTGTGAGCCGGTCGACGAGGCTGTCGAGGACGAGGAAGAGGTCGCCGAGAAAGGGGAAGAGGTCGCCGAGGAAGAGGGCGACGAGGGTCCGCCCGAGGACTCCCACGGTTCCGTGGTGAGCGCGGCGGCCCAGGACCACAGCTACGACGACGAGCTGCGGTAACCACGGCGCCCATGTCAGCTCGGTCGCCCGTGGCCTCGAGGACTGCGAGGTGCCGCCCGGCCTGGAGGACCCGGTCGACACCGAGGGCGACGACGAGGATGACGAGGTCGAGACCGCTGGTCCGCCCGATCACGTCCCCGGTCCGCCCGCCGATGCCGGTCCGCCCGCCGGCGCCGGACCCAACCGCTGAGCCCGACCTCGACCAGGGCCTGACCGCACGAACCGGGCCGCCCGGGGTTCACGCCCCGAGCGGCCCGGTTCGCGTTCAGAGCGGAGACTCCGGAGAGTCCGACTCGACCAGGCCGTCGACCAGCTGGGAGGCCGCGGTCGAGAAGGGCCGCAGGACCGTGACCCCGGGGACGGCCGACAGCGCCTCGTCGTCGCGATCGTGGTGGACCGTCACCGCGATGGTCCCGGTGTAGCCGAGGCGACGCAGGGTCTCGATCAGCAACAGGTTGGCCGCGAGGTGGGGGATGGTGCTGATGACTCCCCTGGCACGGCCGAGGGGGAGCGAGGCCAGCAGCTCTGGCTCCTCCAGATCGCCGAAGGTGGCGGGGATGCCCCGGCCACGCAGGCGGTGGAGCACCTCGGGGTCGATGTCGACCGCCAGGACCTCCCTGCCGGAGGCGACGAGCTGTTCGAGGATCGACCCGCCGAAGCGGCCGACTCCGAACAGCACCACGTCGATCGCCTGAACCTGTTCGTCCATGCCCTCGCCGTGGCTGGGGTGGGCCCGTTCGAAGATCGACAGCAGGTGGCCGATGCGGTCGAAGATCTGGCGCGAGTACAAGATGAGGTAGGTGGACAGACCGATGGTGACGAGGCCGACGATGGTGATGAGCCCCACGATCCCACTGTCGATGTGGCCGAGGCTGAAGCCCAGGGCGGCCAGGATGAGCGAGAACTCGCTGATCTGGGCGACGGTGAGCCCGGCCTGGAACCCGGTGCGCTTCCGGTAACCCATCGCGCCCATGATCATCATCACGATCATGGGGTTGCCGATGAGCACGAACACCGAGAACACGACGGCGGGAGCGATGTTGTCGCCGATGTCGGAGAACTCGAGCGCGCTGCCCACCTGGATGAAGAAGAACAGCAGCAGCACGTCGCGCAAGGTGATGAGGCGGGCGCCGATCGTCTCGCGGTAGGCGGTGGAGGCGAGGGTCACCCCGGCGAGGAAGGCTCCGACCTCGCTGCTGAGGCCGAGGGCGTCGGAGGTGGCGGCGGCGGCGATCGCCCATCCGACCGCGAACAGCACCATCAGCTCCTGGGACACCGCGATCCGGTCGAGGACCACCGGCATGACCCAGCGCATGAGCACGATGATGGCGAGCAGGAAGCCGACCCCCTTCGCCAGCACCTCCAGGATCTCCATGGCGACCCGATCGTCGCCGGTGGTCCCGACTGCGGTGAGGGTGATCATCACGATGATGACCACCAGGTCCTGCACGATGAGGAACCCGACGGCGATGCGTCCGTGCAGCTCCTCCAGTTCGCGCTTGTCGGAGAGGAGCTTGATGATGATGATCGTGCTGGAGAAGGTGAGCGCGACCGCGATGTAGATGGCCTCGGTGGCGCCGAACCCGAGGGCGAGCGCGATGAGGAAGCCGATCACCGAGGTGAAGGTCACCTGGCCGAGTCCGGTGGCGAGCGCGACGGGACCCATGGTGCGGATGAGGCGGACGTCGAGCTTGAGCCCGACGAGGAACAACAGGATCGAGACCCCGACGTGGGCCAGGAGGTTGATCTGGTCCTCGGCGGTCACCCACCCCAGCGCGGTCGGCCCGACCAGCACCCCGGCCGCGAGGTAGGCGACGATGAGCGGCTGGCGGAGCAACAGCGCGACGCCGCCGATGCCGGCGGAGAACAGCATCGCTGCTGCGATCTGCGCGAAGTCGCTCTCGAACACTCGAACTGGCCCCCGGTCAGGTGGTCGTGCCCGCAGATCCTACGGCCGCTCGGGCGGGACGACGGAATTCAGGACGGGATCGGCGGCAGGGGGAGGTGCCGGAGGACGAGATAGCGGTCGAGGTCGTCGCGCACCCCCCGCACCAGATCGCCGATCACCTCGTTGCCCGAGGCGAGGGCGTCGATCACCTCGTCGGTGAGACCCGCCCGCATGTCTTGGGGGTCGACCCATCGTGCCCCGTGGTGCTCGTCGCTGATCGTGGCCTCACGGGCGTCGACCCCGCAGCGGTAGGAGAGGTGGAGGAAGTCGCGCCCGTACTCGAACACCGGGTAGGCACCGACCAGGAACAGCCCGGTGGTGGGCGACAGGCCCGTCTCCTCGAACAGCTCGCGGACCGCACCCTCGATGGGAGTCTCGCCGCGGTCGACGACCCCGCCCGGCAGGTACCACTGGCCCGACGCCACGCCGCTGGAGCGCTCGAGCAACAGGATCTGCCCGTCGTGCTCGGCGTACACGAGCGTGGCCACTCCGTAGAGGGGCAGATCCCACTCACTGGAGTCCTCGCCCAGCCATGGATCGGAGGCGTCGCTCATCCGTCCTGACGGTAGACGATCGCCGCTCAGCCGGCGTGCCGGATCCCGCCCCCTGCCCGCTTCGCCTCATAGGCGGCGCTGTCGGCCCGGTGGAGCGCGGCCATCGGGTCGTCGGTCGCTTCGATGAGGACGACTCCAATGGAGGAGCCCACCTCGACCGGGCCGATCTCGGGGTCCCGGATCGGTTCGGAGATGGCGGTGTGGATCCGCTCGGCCACCTCGGCGACACCCTCGCGGTGTTCGGCGCTGGCCAGGGCGATGACGAACTCGTCGCCACCGACCCGTGCCACCAGATCGGTCTCGCGGACCAGGTGCCGGAGGCGGCTCGCGACCTCGATCAGGACCCGGTCGCCGACGAGGTGGCCGTGGGCGTCGTTGATGGCCTTGAAGTCGTCGAGGTCGCAGTAGAGGATCGCGCCGGTGTCGGCCTCGCGGCGCACCCTGGCGATGAGCAGGCGCAGGTGCTCGTCGAGCAGCGCCCGGTTGGGCAGGTCGGTGAGGGGATCGTGGGTGCTGCGGTGCAGCAGCACGGCGGTGTTGAGGCGTTGCTGCTCCTCGATCAGCTTGCGGGAGGTGATGTCGGTGATCTGGGAGATGAAGTTGGTGAGGGTTCCCGCGTCGTCGTAGGCCCCGGCCACCCGCAGCTCGGCCCACACCGGGTGGCCCTCCTTGTGCAGGTAGCGCTTCTCGAGCCGGTACGAGCGGACCTCGCCGCCGATGATCTGGCGAACCAGGGCGAGGTCGTCGCCGAGGTCGTCGGGGTGGGTGATGGCTTCGAACTCCACCTCGAGCAGCTCCTCGACCGAGTAGCCGGTGATCTCGGCGAAGGCCGGGTTGACCCGCAGGAACCGGTTGTCGAGACCGACCAGCGCCATGCCGGTCGGAGCATGCTCGAACGCGGTCGAGAACAGTCGGTCGGCGGTCCGCTGAGCGGCGCGCAGGGCGGTCAGCTCGGTGACGTCCTGGACGGTGACGAGAACTTCTTCGCGTCCCTCGGATCCGATGCGATGGGCGCCGATCACCAGGTCATGCCCACGGTCGGAGATCTCGAGGCGCTCCTTGCCGTGCTCGCGAGCGCCGGCCGCGGCGGCAGCGATCGCGCCGGCGGTCTCGTCGCCCTCGGGTAGGAACCCGATCTCGAGCTTGGTCGTCTCGCGGAACGACTCGTTGGTGTAGGCGACCAGATCGCCGCGGCTGAGAACGGCGATGCCGATCGGTGTGACATCGGCGATGGAGAACCCCGGCGCGTTCGGCGAGGTGAGGTCGACATCGACTGCCGTGTCGATGATCCGGGTCAGGCCGGCGATCCGGGAGTCCGAGAGGCGGATGCCGCGCACCCGTCCGAGCATCCACTCGTCGCGGTCGGCATAGCGGATTCGCACCTCGATCTCGGTCTGTTGGCTGCGTCCGGCGGCGAGGTCATCGAAGGCGGCGAGCGCGATGCCCATGTCATCGGGGTGGATCCGATCGAGCATCCGGCCCCCCTCGACCAGGTGATCGGGGGTTCCGATCACGTCCCGACCGAGCTCGCGCCGCCACTCCACACCTCCGTCGAGGCTCAACACGAAGACCACGTCCGCCAAGCGCCCCAGGATCTGGAGTGCCCAGTCCTCCTCGGTTCCGGATGTCTCACCCACCTCGGTCTCCAGTCGTGTCACAGTCATCCATCGGCCGGTCGGGGGCCGCACCAAAGGAACGAGGATGAGAAAATCCACATCGTGGTGTACGTGGTGGTGTGCACCGGCGGCGATACTGTTCCACCGAGGGGGACCCCAACCCCAGGAGGTGTCCCGTGGAGACAGGTCCCATCACCGAGGCGATCGGCGAGCGCCCACCGTTCGGCCCCATCGAGCGGCTCGACCACGACCGGCTCGTCGCCGAGCAGCAGGTCACCTTGGCCTCACCCAAGCGGCGCTACTCGATCAGCGCCAAGGTGCTGTTCGCGATCATGGACGCCCTCTACGGCAGCGGGCGCACGCTCGAGAAGTTCCGGGTGCTCGAACTGGTCGCCCGGGTGCCCTATCAGGCGTGGGAGAACGTGGCCTATGTTGCGGTCACCCACACCGCTCGCCAACGCGGGTTCGCCCGTCGGGTGTTCGACCGGGTGCGCACCGCCCGTTGGGAGCAGGACAACGAACAGTGGCACCTGCTGATCCTCGAGGAGCTGACCGGGGACGAGCGCCGCGGCTTCGTGCGCAGCCGGGTCGTCCCCCAGATCCTGGCCTTCGGCTACTACCAGCTGTCGTGGTTCATGTACGCGCTGCGACCGACGTGGAGCTACCGGTTGAACGCCGACTTCGAGGACCACGCCGAGCACGAGTACGCCCTGCTCGTGCAGGAGCGCCCCGAGTGGGAGGACACGCCCTACGAGGGTGAGTTCGCCGCCGACTTCGGCGCCTTCGACAGCCTCGCCGACCTGTTCCGCCAGATCGGCTACGACGAGCGGCTCCACCGCCTCGAGAGCGAGCACAACATCGCCAACCCCCGCTTCGGCTGAGCCGCCCCGGTCCGCTGTCACATGCGCGTGGGAGCATGACCGCCATGCCCGCCGACCACGACCTCGCCCCACCACCCGAGTTGCTCGCCGCCGATGCCGCGGCATCGCTCGAGCTCCTCGCCGGGCCGGGTGCCGAGCTTCGCGACGACCAGTTGGCGGCCGTCGATGCGCTGGTCACCCGGCGCGACCGAGTGCTGCTGGTGCAGGCCACCGGGTGGGGCAAGTCGGCGGTGTACTGGATCGCCACCATGCTCTTGCGCCGAGGCGGAGCGGGGCCGACGCTGGTGGTGTCTCCGCTGCTGGCGCTCATGCGCAACCAGGTGGCGGCGGCCGAGCGGGCCGGGATCCGGGCGGTCACCATCAACTCGGCCAACGTCGACGACTGGCGGGCCATCGAGGCCCAGGTCGCGGCCGACGAGGTCGACGTGTTGCTCATCTCACCCGAGCGGCTCAACAACCCCCGGTTCCGTTCCGAGGTGCTGGGCGAGCTGTCGCAGCGGGTGGGGCTGCTGGTCATCGACGAGGCCCACTGCATCTCCGACTGGGGCCACGACTTCCGGCCCGACTACCGCCGCATCGCCGACGTGCTGGCCGGGCTGCGCGACGGCGTGCCGGTGCTGGCGGCCACCGCCACCGCCAACCAGCGGGTCGAGGCCGACGTCGCCGACCAGATCGGCGAGCACACCCGCACCTTCCGCGGCTCGCTCGACCGGCCGTCGTTGCACCTGGGCGTGGTGGCGCTGGGGTCCGCCGCCGAGCAGTTGGCCTGGCTGGGCCGGTGGGTGCTCGACCGGCCCGGGCCGGGCATCGTCTACTGCCTCACCGTGTCCGAGGCCGAGCGGGTCGCCGAGCACCTGGCGGGTCTCGGGGTGGACGCCACCAGCTACACCGGTGCCACCCCCGCCCCCGAGCGTCAACGGATCGAGGCCGCGCTCGACGACGGGTCGCTGGCCTGTGTGGTCGCCACCTCGGCGCTCGGCATGGGCTACGACAACCCGCACCTGGCCCATGTGGTGCACCTCGGGTCGCCGTCGTCGCCCATCTCCTACTACCAGCAGGTGGGTCGGGTGGGCCGGGGCACCGTCGACGCCGAGGTCGTGCTGGTGCCAACCACCGCCGAGCGCGACATCTGGGCCTACTTCGACGCCACCTCCATGCCGCCCGAGGACACGGTCACCGAGGTGCTCCGGGTGCTCGAGGCCCACGGTCCGTGCTCGATCCCCGACCTCGAGTCGCTGGTCAACCTGCGGCGCGGGCGACTCGAAGCGCTGTTGAAGGTGCTCGACGTCGAGGGTGCGGTCGATCGCGACGGGTCGGCCTGGTTTCGGACCGGCCGGCCGTGGACCTATGACACCGAGCGCTACGAGGCGCTGGCCGCCGCCCGCCGGGCCGAGCAGGACGCCATGGTCGCCTACCAGCGCACCGACGGGTGCCGCCTGCGGTTCCTGCGCGAGCAGCTCGACGATCCCGGTGCCGCCGACTGCGGTCGGTGCGACAACTGCACCGGGGTCGCCGCCGATGCGGGAGTCGACGAGGCGGCGGTGGCCCGAGCCCGTCAGGCGTTGCGGTCGGCGGTGGTGGTGCTCGAGCCTCGCAAGCAGTGGCCCCGGGGGCTCGAGGAGCGCAGCGGCAACATCAAGGCCGATCGCCGACCCGAGGAGGGTCGGGCGCTGGCCTTCGGCAACGACCCCGGCTGGTCCGAGGTGTTGGCCCCACTGTTCGCCGGGCCCGATGCGCCACCCGACGACGACCTGTTGCGGGGCGTTGCCGCCTGCCTCAAGGCGTGGCCGTGGGGGCGCCGGCCCACCTGGGTCACCTGGGTGCCGTCACGCACTCGTCCGCTGCTGGTCGAGGGCCTGGCCCGGCGGCTGTCCGAGGTCGGCAGGATGGATCTGGTCGAGGCGGTGCATCGGGTGCGTCCCGACGCGCCGCCCCAGGCCCGCATGGACAACTCGGTGACCCAGGCGGCCAACGTGTGCGACGCCTTCGAGTTCGGGCGGTCCGACGGTGGCGACCTCCCGGTCGATCCCGGCCTGGTCGTCGACGATCAGCTGCGCTCGGGGTGGACCATGACGGTGGTGGCCGACGGCCTCCGCGCCGCCGGTTCGGGTCTGTTGCTGCCCTTCGTGCTCTGGCGCCGCCCGTAGGTTCCCGTGCAGGGCATGGTGGCCGACGGTCGGAGCGGTCACGGGCTGTGGTGGAACGCCCACCTCGCCTCGAACACCTGAGCGACGTAGGTCTCGGTGTCGCCGTGCCACCCGGCCCGGGTCACCGAGGTGATGCCCTGGTAGTAGGCGGCCAGGGCCGCTGCCTCGTCGCCGTCGGCATCGGCGATCAGCCAGGCGAGCAGTCGTGAGGTGATCCGGACGTTGTCATCGAGCACGTGCGGGTCGAGCGGTTCGCCGATCAGGTCCTGGGCGACCCAACGCGCCGTCGACGGCAGGAGCTGGCCGACACCGACCGCGCCTGCGGAGCTGGTGGCTGCGGGCTGCCACCGTGATTCGGTCCAGAGCACGGCGGCCAACAGGTCGGGTGACACCCCATGGACACCGGACCATCGGTCGATCGACGAACGGATCTCGGGGTCGGCGGACTGGGTCGGAATGGGCGTTCGATCGGGCGTGGCGACCCCGGCCGGGATGTCGATGCGGTCTCCGGGCAGGAGCAGGGAAGTCCGCAGCAGGCCGTTGTGGTCGACCAGCCGGTCGATGTCGACGGCGTGCAGCGCGGCGATGCCGGTCATGGTGTCGCCGGTCCTCACCTGGTAGCGGCTGACCGTGGTGGTTTCGGTCGGGGTCGAAGGGTGGTGGGTCTGTAGCTCGGTGTCGTGGTGGGCCGCTGCGCCGGGTGGTGCAGCAGGAGCGGTGAGCTCGATGTCGTTGTCGTCGTTCGAGCTCACCGGGCTGGGTCGGTCCCTGGTGTTGGTCCGGTCCCCGGTCCAGGCCACTCCGACGGCGATCGTGCTGAGCAGGGCGATCGAGAGCACGGCGGTGCGCATTCGACCCTTCGGC